>DASSAT010000568.1:0-5128 GCA_035699305.1 Fimbriiglobus sp.
CGGTCTTGGGCTAACCGCTCCCTGACGGTCGCGGCTCGGATCAGCTAACCGCTCCCTGACGGTCGCGGCTCGGATCAGAACCTACGAGCTAACCGCTCCCTGACGGTCGCGGCTCGGTCCAGAACCTACGAAGATCGGAGACCCCTCATGCCCGTCACCAACCTGAAAGCCTTGGTCGGGAAGCTCAACGCCCCGTGTCGCCGGGCGCTTGAAGGGGCCGCCGGGCTGTGCATGTCCCGGACCAACTTCCACGTCGAGGTCGAGCACTGGCTGCTCAAGCTGCTGGAGCCGACCGACGGCGACCTGCCCCGCGTCTTCAAGCACTACGACATCGACCCGGGCCGGGTGTCCCGCGAACTCACCCGCGCGCTCGACCAACTCAAGACCGGCAGCAGCCGCGGGGCTGAACTCTCCCCGGATGTCGTGGACCTGATGCGCGAGACGTGGACCCTCTCGTCGCTGGAGTACGGCGCCGGCAAGGTCCGCTCCGGCTACCTGCTGGCCGCGCTGCTGAACGACCGGGCGCTCGCCCCGCGGGCGAAGTCGGCGTCCCCCGAACTCGCCAAGATTCCGTCGGACCAGTTCGCCCGGGACGTGAAGGCGCTCGTCGCCGGCACTGCCGAGGACGCGGACACGGGGGATGCCGGGACGTCGGCCACCGGCGAGCCGGGGCGGCCGGCGGTGGACTCGAAGACGCCATCGCTCGACCAGTTCACCTACGACCTGACGGCGCAGGCGAAGTCCGGCAAGCTCGACGCGGTGATCGGCCGCGACTTCGAAATCCGCCAGGTGATCGACATCCTCACCCGCCGCCGGCAGAACAACCCGATCCTCACCGGCGAGGCTGGCGTAGGAAAGACAGCGGTCGTTGAGGGGTTCGCCGCCCGGGTCGCCGCCGGGGACGTGCCGCCGCCCTTGAAGGGCGTGCAGGTCCGCATCCTCGACCTGTCGCTGTTGCAGGCCGGGGCCGGCGTCAAGGGCGAGTTCGAGAACCGCCTCAAGAGCGTGATTCAAGAGGTGAAGGCGTCGCCGGTGCCGATCATCCTGTTCATCGACGAGGCGCACACGCTCATCGGCGCCGGCGGCTCCGCCGGCCAGGGGGACGCGGCCAACCTGCTCAAGCCGGCCCTGGCCCGCGGGGAGCTGCGCACCATCGCGGCTACCACGCGCACCGAGTACAAGAAGTACTTCGAGGGCGACCCGGCCCTGAAACGTCGCTTCCAGGAGGTGCGGGTGGACGAGCCGGCCGTCGCGCTGGCGATCAAGATGATGCGCGGCCTGACCGGGATGCTGGAGACGCACCACAAGGTCCGCATCCTGGACGAGGCGGTCGAGGACGCGGTCAAGCTCTCGTTCCGCTACATCACCGACCGCCAGTTGCCGGACAAGTGCGTCAGCCTGCTGGACACCGCCTGCGCCAAGGTGGCGCTAAGCCAGTCCGCCACGCCGGCCCAGCTCGAAGCCTGCATCCGCGACATCGAGCACGCCGATGTGGAGATCGGCATCCTGGAGCGCGAGGCCGCGGCCGGTGGCGACCACGATCACCGGCTGACCGAGGTCCGTCAGCGCAAGGCCGACGCCGAGGCGAGCCGCAAGGAACTGGAGGCCCGCCTTGCCAACGAACGGGCTTTGGTCGAAGAGCTGCGCACCCTGCGCGGCAAGCTAGAGGCCCACGCCGCGGCCGGCACCAGCCCCGACAAGGCCGCGGACCGGCTCTCGCCCGCCGACGAGCAGAAAGCTCGTGCGGACCTGGCCGCGAAGCAGAAGACGCTCGCCGACCTGCAAGGCGAACACCCGCTGGTGCAGCCGTTCGTCACCAGCCAAGCCGTCGCGGAGGTCGTCTCCGGCTGGACCGGCATCCCGGTCGGCAAGATGGTCCGTAACGAGATTCAAGCCGTACTGGGCTTGAAAGACCGGATGGCCGAGCGGGTCATCGGCCAGGACCACGCCTTAGACGCCATCGCGCAGCGCATCCAGACCGCCCGCGCCAACCTCGCCGACCCGCGGCGGCCGCTGGGCGTCTTCCTGCTCGTCGGCCCCAGCGGCGTCGGCAAGACCGAGACCGCCCTGGCGCTCGCCGAAATCCTCTACGGCGGCGACCGCAACGTCATCACCATCAACATGTCGGAGTTCAAGGAGGAGTTCAAAGTCTCCCAACTGCTCGGTCCGCCGCCCGGCTACCAGGGGTCCGACCAGGGCGGCGTACTCACCGAGGCCGTCCGCCGCAAGCCGTACAGCGTCGTCCTGCTCGACGAGGTCGAGAAGGCGCACCCGTCGGTGCAGGAGATCTTCTACCAGGTGTTCGACAAGGGCACCCTGGTGGACGGCCGCGGCAACGAGATCAACTTCAAGAACACCATCATCCTGCTGACCTCGAACGTCGGCACCGACACCATCGTGAAGGTGTGCGCGGACCCGGACACGACGCCGGACCCGGCTGGGCTGAACGAGGCACTGCGCGGCGACCTGTTGAAGTCGTTCAAGCCGGCGCTCCTGGGCCGGATGACGGTGGTGCCGTTCTACCCACTGGGGGACGCGGTGCTGCGGTCGATCATCCGGCTGAAGCTCGGCCAGATCGGCGGCCGGGTGAAGGACAACTACCGGGCCGCGTTCGAGTACGATGATGCGCTGGTCGAAACCGTGGCCGGCCGGTGCAAGGAGGTCGAGACCGGCGCCCGCAACGTGGACCACATCCTGACCGGGACGCTGTTGCCGGAACTGGCCCGCGAGTTCCTGGCGCGGATGGCTGATGGCCGGCCGGTCGGCCGGGTGCGGATCGCCGTCGGCGACGGCGGCCGGTTCGCGTATGAGATCGAGTGAACTCAGATGAATCGCCACAGAGGTCACAGAGGACACAGAGGACACAGAGGAATAATCGGTATTCTCTGTGTCCTCTGTGACCTCTGTAGCTAGTCTACTCTTCCGCATCGGAGGCGCGAACATGGGCGCCGACTCCCCCCGCGGCCGCGGCAAGCAGCCAGCCTGGAAGGCCGCCGCCGGCGGCCCCGACCCCCGCGGCCCCCAATACAAGTGGAAGAAGGAAGACGCCGCCCCGCCCGGCAGCGGCGGCCGGCGGCTCAAGCAATCACTCCTGCTCGGCGGCACGCTGGCCTGTCTCGGTGGGATCGTCTGGCTGATTCTGCTCCTTTGGCCGACACCGCAGCTGTGCATCGTTGCCGTCTCCGCCAACCCGGCCGACGACGCCGCCCGGCTCGACGCGCCGCTGGACCTGTACGGCTGGCAGACCGCGAAGGAGTTCCTCCAGCACGGCAAGGAACGCGCCGCGAAGACGACCCGCTGGATCGGCCGGGCACCGACCCCGCCGGACGACGACGGCAACCCGATGCGCCTGCCGGAGACCGCGGACAAGTTGCCCGACTGGGCGAACCGGCTCAAGCCGTTCGACCCACTGGTGATCTACGTCGGCCTGCACGGCGGGACCGACGGCTCCGGCCGACCGTTTCTGTTCACCGGCAGCGGCAACCGCCTGCTGGTCGCCGACCTGCTCATGGCCCTCGGCACGGACCCGCTCAAGTCGAAGAAGAAGGTGCTAATCCTGGACTGCGGCCGGCTGCCGCCGGACCCGGTGTACGGCCAGATCACTGACGACTTCGCCGCCCGGGTGAAGGCGCTGAACCAGCAGGTGCAGGCGGACCCGAACCTGGTGGTGCTGTGCGGCGTATCGGACGGCCAGCACGGCTGGGAGTCGGAGGAACTGCGGCTCACGTCGTTTGGCCGCGCAGTCCTGCGCAGCCTGCGCGGGGACATCGACACCGGCGGCAACAGCATCGTCACCGCCAAGGCGCTGTTCGAGTCGGCGCGGCAGAAAACGCTGGAGTGGGCGCAGCACAACCGCCCGACTGCCCAGGAGCCGTTTCTGTTGCCGGAAGGGAAGGACGGGTTCGTCCGCGCCGCCGAGATCAAACTGGGGGCGCGGCCGGACGCACCGCCGGACGACCTCAAACCGAGTCCGGCCCCGCTGCCACCGGCGCTCAAGCAATACTGGGCCGAACACGACCGCCTCGTCGGGCGGACGCCCGGCCCGGCCACCTACGCCCCGCGGGCGTGGCGGCGCTACCGCGAGCTGCTCCTGCGCTACGAGCAGGCGGTCCGGGTCGGCGAGCAACCCACCGCCGACACACTGGCCACCGCACTCAACACCGCCCACGTCGAGATCGACCGCGCCATCGTCGGCAAGCTGGACAGCGCCCGCGGGTCGATCGCCTTGTGGGCCGCAGTCAACAACGGCGGCACGATCCCGACCGACGCGGACCTGACCACGTTCCCCCGGCCGGAGGAGAAGCGGATCGCCTACGCCGCGCGGGTGCTGAAGCAGTTCGGCCTCGACCAACTGGCGCGGGAGGCGACGCTATTACGGAACTTCGACCCGCCCGACCGGCCGGCCGAGGCGCACCTGCCGGTGATGGTTCAGGACTTCTACACGAAGGTGCTCGGCCAACCCCAGGCGACCCCGCCCGCAGCCTGGGCCGACGCGATCGCGGTTCGTCAGACCGCCGAGCGCGCCGCCGCCGGGCTGCCGGTCGCGGCGGACGCCGACCCCGGGTCCAAGGTTGCCGTCTACCCGGAGCGCGTCTGGCCGATGACCCGGCCGTTCGTGTTGGCCGGGGACACCAAGCGGCGCCAGGCCGAGGACGCCCTCTTCGCGTCCGACCCGAAGGCCCACGCGCAGGCCGCCAAGTTGCTCAAAGCCGCTCGCAAGGATTACATCGACGCCGCGACGATCGCCCAGGCCGCGCGGGCCGCGTTCGCCGTGCGCGACGCGGTGATGGCGGACCTGCCGTTCCTGACCCGGTGGTACGCCGGGCGGTACGCATCCGCGACGGACGCCGCCGACCTGATCGACCTGTGGGACAAGGCCCACGCCCTCGCGGCCGAGTTGGACGGGCTGGCCGCCGACGCCGCGGCGACCGCCGCCGCCGTCGAGCGGGCGCGGGCCGCCGGCAAGCTCGCTGCCACAATCCGCGAGCGGTACGCGAAGTACCGCGACGAATTCCTGACCGCGGCAAAGCGCGGCCGTAGCGACACCGCCCTCCAGGCGAAGTGGTGGGCGGCACAACAACTCCTGTCCGTCCCGCTGATCCCGACCGAGGACCGGGAACAGGTGCTC
>DASSAT010000569.1:0-3840 GCA_035699305.1 Fimbriiglobus sp.
CCCGCTTCGGGGAGGGGCCGGGGGAGGGGTTGAGCGCATACCCCCTCGCTACCGCACGGGGTTCGCCACGATCACTTCCTCCGCTTCTTCTTTCCGCCGCCGGGCCGGGGCGGCGGTTGGTCGTCGCGGCGGACCTGGCGGCGGGACTGATCGTCGGCTTGCTGCTGCATCTCCTCCAGCTTCGCCTTGAGCCGGCCGATAAACCCGCCGCCGGCCGCGCCGTTGGCCGGCGGCGGGGCGTCCGGCTTGGTCGGCCCGGTCGGCTTGACGCCGCCGCCGGACTGGTCGGCCCCGCCGGCCGCGTCCCGCACCGCCCGCGGCTTGGGGATCAGCTTCCGCTCGGCCAGCGCCCAACTGGTGCTGCAAATGAAGTACAAGCACAGCCCCGCCGGCACCTTGTAGAAGAAGACCGCCATCACCACGATCATGATCTTCATCATCCGCTGCTGCATCTCCTGCTGCTCGTCGGTCGGCGGCGGCATGGTCAGCTTTTGCTGGAGGAAGATCAGCGCCACCGCGATCAGCGGCAGGATGTTGAAGAACGGGCCGAGGTAGATCATCCCGCCCAGGTTCTCCGGGGCGCTGACGAACGGGATATTCTCCGTCCACCACACCAGCATGTCCGGGGCGGACAGGTTGGGTATCCACCCCAGGAACGACTCCAGCCGGAAGAACACGCTCTCCTGGAGGCAGTAGTACAGCCCCATGAACACCGGCATCTGCGCGAAGAGCATCAGGCATCCGCCCATCGTCGAGAGCGGGTTGACCCCGTGGGCGAACATCAGCTTCGCCTTCTCCTGCTGCAACAGCTGCGGGTTGTCCTTGTACTTCTCCTGGAGCTTGTCCAGCTCCGGCTTCATCTTGGCCATCTTCTCCTGCATCCGGGCCATCATGATCTGCTGCTTGCGGCTCGGGATGAGCAGGATCAGCCGGACCATGACCGTCAGCAGGATGATCGACACCCCCCAGTTGCCGACCAGGCCGTGCAGCCCGCCGAGGACCCAGTGCATGATGTTGGTGAAGGTGATGACCAGGTCCGTCCACCAGATGGCGTTGGCGAACCGGCCCAGGGCGTTCGGCGAGTGGAAGTCGGTCATCGTCCGCAGGGTCAGGGCGTCCGCGTACCGGTCGATGGTCCCCTCCGGGACGGACCTTTCACCTCCGAGTTGCCCCAGCAGCCGGACCTTGATCGGGCCACCGTAGATCAGGTAGCGGTGCGACACCGGCCCCTTGAGGTCCAGCCCGTGCGAGACGGCGCGGAAGGTAATGTCGGACAGGGCCGGCAGCTTCGGGTCGTCGTGCGGCCCCGGCTCGCGGGTCGGGCGGACGTACTCCCACGGGTTGCGAGCCTCCGCCGGGGCCGTGTCGTCCACCGCCAGAGCGCTGGCGAAGTACTGCGTCCCGACCGCGGCGTAAGTGAACGACCCGTCCTCGATGGTCTGGCTGTCCACCCGATCGCCGCCGTGCTTGGTGTTGATCGCCGCAGAGTCCTCGATGGTCCGCTTCGCCCCGCCGGAACTGGTCCGCCAGCCGACCAGGACGTGCCGGTAGGCGGTCGAGTACCACTTCCCCTCGATCGGCAGGTGCCGCGGGCCGGCGATCTGGTAGCGGAACTTGGCGGCGTCCGGCGCCCGGCCCGGCAGCGGCGTGATGTCCACCCGCAGCCCGATGTGGTAGTCCTTCGGGGCCAAGGTGAAGGTCTTGGTGATCTTCAGCAGGTACGGGGCGCCGAGCGTCGTCTCGAACGCCACCTCGCGCTCGCCAGCGTCGTTGGTGTAGGCGCCGCCGGCCGCCCGGGTCTTCTCGCTTAAGGCCCAGGTCCGGTCGCCCAGTTCGGGGGACGGGTACGGGGAGTCCTTGTCCGGGTAGTGCAGCATCACATAGGACGGCGCGGTCAGCAACTCGGCGAGGTCGGCCGGCACCTTCCCCGGCGCCAGCTCCGGCACCCGGGCGAGGCTGGGGTCCTTGTGAAGTTCGGTCAGGCTGGCGCGCTGTTGGACCACGCCGGGGATGAGCCGTAGCGGCTGCGGCCGGCCGTCCGGCTGCTTCACCTCCAGCCCGAGCCGGCTGGCCTCGTCGAACCGGTTCAGGGTCTGCTGCTGGACGGACCCCCCGACGGTGTTGAGCATCGCCTTGGTGCAGAACGAGTCGTCGCCCAGCGCGATCAGGACCGGCGGCTCGGCCGGCCGGACGGCCACCGGCTTCGGGGCGGGCGGAGCGGCCAGGGCGGCGGCGTACAGGCCGCCGGTCACAGACTGGACCAGCGTGGCCCGCGTCGGCGGCGGGAGCGGCGGCAGGGCGGCGAAGGCGTCGGCCGGCGGCGCCCCCAGGGCCACGGCCCCGGTCAGCGCGCCGACCAGTTCGCGGGCCGGCATCACCGGCTCCGGCGGCTTGGGCTGCGGCTTCGGGAAGTAGGTCTTGTCGATGTACCAGGCGCCGGCGACGAGTCCGCCGGCGAGCAGGATGAACAGCAGGACGTTCGGGAAATGTTGGCGCATGGTACTCGGCCGGGGGACCGCCGTCGGCGACGCGGCGGCGTTGAGGTCATCGTATCGAACACGCGAAGGCCGCTTCGCGGCAAATCCCAAATCCCAAGTACCAAATCCCAAAAGAACCCGAAGCGGCCCCGTTAGGGCGTTTCGGACCGCATGACGCGGGCTATTCTTTTTTGGGATTTGGTGCTTGGGATTTGGGGTTTGCCGCCTCAGCGGCCTTCCCGAAGTCGGTCGCCCAGGAAGTTCTCCAGGTCCGGGATGTCGTAGATCTTCTTCACCGTCGTCTCCACGTCGTACTCGACGCGGCGGAACGTAATCGTGTCGTCGCCCAGGGTGATGTAGCACGCCCGCCAGTTGCCGTCGCGCGGCTGGCCGACTGAGCCGACGTTGCACAGGGTCTTGCGGCCGTCGAGCTTGTACGCCGAGTTCACGTCCTCGGGGCTGAGGAACTGGAGGTTCTCGGTGAAGACGCCGGGGACGTGCGTGTGCCCCTGGAAGCAGTACTTCTCGACCAGGGCGAAGATCCGCTCCATCTTCCGCTGGTTGTAGATGTCCTCCGGGAAGACGTATTCGTTGAGCGGGTTGCGGGCCGACCCGTGGACGTACAGGTGGCTGTTCTCCCGGTGGCTGCGCGGCCGTTCGGCCAGGAACTCCCACCGCTGCTCGCGCAGCGGCCGCGGTTCGCTGCCGGCCTCCAGCTGCGCCCGGGTCCAGAAGATGGCCCGCTCGGCGCTGGCGTTGAACCCATCCGGGTCGAACATCGCCCCCTGGTCGTGGTTGCCCATCAGGACGATCTTGCAGTCCATCACCAGGTCGATGCACTCCCGGGGGTTGGGGCCGTAGCCGACCACGTCCCCCAGGCAGTACACCTCGGTGATGTTCTGCGACTTGATGTCGTTCAGCACCGCCTGGAGGGCTTCCAGGTTGCTGTGGATGTCGCTGATGATGGCCTTCACGCCGAACTCTCTGGCCGGGCCGGACGGGGGGTGCCCGTCGGGCGAACCACGGTCGATTGACAACTATAGTTCACAAGTGCGATTCGGGACGTCTATCCAATTTACCGCCCCGACCGAACAAACGTCAAGCGGGGGAAGCGCGTCCCGGCGAACCCCGAGCGGGCAGCGAGGGGGTAGCGTCGCCGTGGCGAGACACCTGGAGCGGTGCCGGGAACGTCACCGTCGGGGAAAGCCACCCCCTCGCTGCCCAGCTTATTGCGTGTCGCGGAATAACTACTGGCGCGAAAGGGAGTTGGTGCCCACGATAGTCCCTGAAGTACCACCCTCAGGAGGCTCGCCGTGGAGCACCAACTCTGGACGGCGATTGTCGCACGCACCACCCCCCTCGA
>DASSAT010000570.1:0-22056 GCA_035699305.1 Fimbriiglobus sp.
CCTACATTACAGCTTCTCCGCGTCCAGTGATTCGGTCGTCTTACCGTGGAAGAGTGCCTTCGCCGCGGCGTTCATCACCAGTTCCGCCAGCGGTTGCGTCGCCGCGCCGAAGGTATCGACCGCCCGCTGCAAGGCACCCACGTCGGTTCCGGCCGTCGCCGCGTTAAGATCAGCGGTCGCCTGTTCGATTCGCTTCCGCTGCTCGGCGGTCAGTTCGCCCCCCGCTTGAACCAGTGCCTTCGCGGTGTGCCGCAGGTCGGCGTCGGCCTTGTTCTTCAACTCGATGAACTGCCGGGCGGCGAAGTCCTCGTGGGCGTGCTCGACGCTGGCCAGCACCAGCTCCTCGACCTCGTCCTGGGTCAGCCCGTGGGCCGCCTTCACCTCGACCGACGCCTCCTGACCACTGCGCTGCTCCCGCGCGGTGACGGTCATCATGCCGTTGGCGTCCACCAGGAACGTCACGTCCACCTGCGGCATCTGAGCCGGCATCGGCGGGATGCCGCCGAGCTTGAACTGGCCCAGCAGCCGGCAGTCCTTCGTCAGCTCGCGCTCGCCCTGGTAGATGTTAATGACGATGGCCGTCTGGTTGTCCACGAACGTCGAGTAGCGGGTGGTTGCCCGGCACGGGACGGTCGTGTTGCGGTGGATCACCTTGTCCACGACGCCGCCGAGCGTCTCGATCCCCAGCGACAATGGCACCACATCCAACAGCAGCATGTCCCGCTTGCCGCTGGTGAGGATGTCGGCCTGGACGGCGGCCCCGAGCGCCACCACCTCGTCGGGGTTCAACTCGGTATGCGGCTTACGGCCGAAGTACTCCTCGACCCGTCGGCGGACGTAGGGGATGCGCGTCGAACCGCCGACCAGGACCACCTCGTTCACGTCTTGCGGCGTTAGCCCGGCGTCGCGGAGGGCGGCCCGGCACTTGGCGATGGAGCGGTCGATCAGCGGGGCGATCAGGGACTCGAATTCGGAGCGGGTGTAGGTGCGGCAGTAGTCCCTGGGACCGCGGCCGTCCCGGCCGCTCTTGCTCCCGCGGTCGGGGGCCTCCAGCGACACGCCAGCGCCCCCGTCGGGGGAAGGAAGAGCGGCCGGGACGGCCGCGGTCCCAGGGATGGTGACCCGGAACTCCGCCGAATCGGCCTTGCTCAGCGCGATCTTGGTTCGCTCGGCCGCATCGCGGAGATGTTGCAGCAACTCCGGATCCTTCGTCGCCTCCAGATCCACGCCCATCTCGCGGGCCGCGACCGCCATCAGCGCCCGGTCGAAGTCGTCGCCGCCGAGGAAGGTGTCGCCGTTTGTGCTCAGGACTTTGAAGACGCCCTCGGTCAGCGACAGGATCGAGCAGTCGAACGTCCCGCCGCCGAGGTCGTAGACGGCTACAGTCCCCGACTTCTGCCGGTCGAGGCCGTAGGCCAGGGCGGCGGCGGTCGGCTCGTTGACGATCCGCAGGACGTCCAGCCCGGCGATCCGGCCGGCGTCGCGGGTCGCCTGCCGCTGTGCGTCGTCGAAGTACGCGGGGACGGTGATGACCGCCTTGGTCGGGTTGCCGGCCCGTCGGCGGACCTCCTGAAGGATCATCGCGGAGAGTTCCTCCGGCGTGTACTCCCGGCCGGCGATCCGCACCCGCAGCACCTTCCGCCCGCCGTCCATCTCGCGCTCGACGATCTGGTGAGGGATCAGCTTGAGTTCCTGTTTCAGGTCGGCCAGGGTGCGGCCCATCAGCCGCTTGACACTGAAGACGGTGTGCTCCGGGTCGGACAGGGCGCGCTCGCGGGCCGCGGAGCCGACGAGGACCGTGCCGTCGTCGTGGAAGCTCAGGACGCTGGGGACCAGGGCGGTGCCGTGCTCGTCGCGGACGACGACCGGCCGGCCGTGCTCCATGTACGCGGCGAGGCTGAACGTGGTGCCGAGGTCGATGCCGACGACAGCGGGAGACGGTGCGCTCATACCGCCATGATAGATGTCCATGGCGCTATCGTAGTGCAGGCGGCCCGCCTGCACCGGTTCTCCGTGCAGGCGGGCCGCCTGCACAACGGCAGCGGCTGCAACGGCCGGGCGAACCGCTCTAGCGGGTCGGCGGCGTCCAGGGTATGGGCGGTCGCGCGGGTCAGGCGGACCGGGTGGGCGGGCTTGGTGTTCCCGGCATTGTCGCGGAAATGAGTTGAACGGAGAAGTGGTGGCCCGCCGCACGCGTCGGCGTGGTCCCGGCGAGATTTCTCTCAAGTCCTACCCCGCCGCCGGCCGACTGATTGAGAATCCGGGCGTCTCGCGGTCTGTCCCTAGGCCGCCCGCCCTTGAACTCCGACCCGCCGTCAGTCCGTCCGACCGGTCCCTCCCCGACGCCCCTGCCACCGACCCGGAGGTCGCGCGTGACCCCACCGTCCCAGTCCACCCGCCGCGCCCGGCTGACCCTCTCGGAACTCGAACCCCGGGAGGTGCCGGCCGTCTTCGCCCAGCCAACCGTGTCCGAGCAGGTTTTCCTGGAACGGCTCAACGACGCCCGCGCCCAGCCGGCCGCCTACGGTCGGTCGATCGGGGTGGACCTGAGTTACGTCCTGCCGGCCTCGCCGCTGGCCTTCGACACCCGGCTGGTCGCGGCCGCCCACGCCCACTCGGTGGACATGAACGTCCACGACTTCTTCGGCCAAACTGGGTCCGACGGGGACTCCACCGGCGACCGGCTCCACGACGTCGGGTACTCCTACCGCGGCTACTCCGAGAGCATCACCGCCGGGCAGTCCACCGTCGAAGCGGCCCTGCGGTCGCTGATCGCCGATGCCAACACCCCCAGCCGGTCGCACCGTCACCAGCTCCTGGGGTACGGCTCGACGTACCGGGCGCGGCGGGACGCGGGCGTCGGGGTGGTGCAGAACGGGTCCGGGCCGGAGCGGAACTACTACACGGTGGACACGGCGTACACCACCGATACCCGGCCGTACCTGACCGGGGTGGTGTACCGAGACGTCAACGGCAACGGGAAGTACGACGCGGGCGAGGGGGTCGGCGGGGCGACGGTGACGACCTCGGGCGGGCAGGCCACCACCACCTGGGCGACCGGCGGGTACAGCCTGCGGGTCGGCCCGGGGCGGTACACGGTCCACGTCTCCGGCGGCGGCCTGCCCGGGACGATCTACCGCATCACGTCGGTCGGCACCGACAATCAGCGGCTGAACTTCGTCGCCTCGGCGTGGACGCCGCCGGTCACGGTCAACAAGCCGCCGGTCCTGTCCGCGATCGGCAACCGGACCATCCAGCACAACACCTCGGTGTCCGTCACCCTGTCGGCCTCCGACCCGAACGGCAACCCCCTGACCTACTCGGCGACAGTCAAGAGCCAGGCGTATTCGCTGGACCAGAAGTACGGGTTCTATTACACCGGGTCGTACTACACCAACCACTGGGGGCGGAAGGAGAAGTGGTTTTTCGGGTCCGGCGGGTGGTACTTCATCGAGCCGGACGGCGACCTGTGGAAGGTCGGCAACACCAACGCGAACACGACCCTGGTGACGCGGCTGGAGAGCGTCTATTACTCCAGCCCGTCGAAACTGTTCAACGCCACCCCGGGCGCCCGGGTCAGCGTCTCGGGCCGAACCGTGACCGTCCGGCCGGACTTCGGCTTCATCGGCGACCTGACGGTGACGGTGACGGTCAAGGACGGCCGAGGCGGACTCGCGACCCGGTCCTTCGTGGTCGCCGTGGTCTGATGGGTCCATCGACGCGGGCCGCGGTCCGGCTTCGGGTCTTCCCGGGTCGGACCGCTTCGTTTTCATGCCCCACCTCCGTGCCATCCCCCACCTCCTGTCCCCACGAACGAACAACGCCCCGGAACTTGCGCGGCTCCGTGTCTCGCCGCATCTCCGCATCTCGTTCCCAAGCTCCGCTTGGGAACGCGGTTCACGAAGCTCTGCTTCGCGGGTCATGCGGGGCGGTAGCTACCGCGCGTCGCCAAGCGCCCCTCCCCTCCAAGTTCGCCAAGCGGAGCTTGGCGACCTGCGTTCCCAAGCGGAGCTTGGGAACGAGAAGAGAGAAGGCCGAGAAGACGAGAAGAGGACATCGCCCGCCGGGCGGACGTCGCTCCCCGGGGCCGGTACAATGAGCCGAGTTTTCGCCCCCGGCGGGGCGGCGACCAGGCCCGGCCACAACCCACGAGAGCGACATGACGACGGGACGATACGAGGCGCTGGCCGACCGCATCCGGGAGCGATCGGCGGTGGTCGGAGTGATCGGGCTGGGGTACGTCGGGCTGCCGCTGGCCCGGGAGTTCGCCGCCCAGCGGTTCCGGGTGATCGGGTTCGACGTGGACCCGGTCAAGGTCGAACGGCTGCGCAAGGGCGAGAGCTACATCGGGCACATCCCGCCGGCCGCCGTCCGCGAGATGCTCGACCGACGGTTCGAGCCGACCACCGACTTCGCCCGGCTCGGCGAGGCGGACGCGGTCGTCATCTGCGTGCCGACCCCGCTGACCGACGCCCGCGAGCCGGACCTGTCCTACGTCCTCGGGTCGGTGCGGTCGATCGCCGCGGCCCTGCGCCCCGGCCAACTGGTCGTGTTGGAGAGCACCACCTACCCGACCACCACGCGCGGCGACGTGCTGCCGATCCTGACGGCGACCGGGCTGAAGCCGGGCGAGGACTTCTTCCTGGCGTTCAGCCCGGAGCGTGAGGATCCCGGCAATGCCCACTTCTCGACCCGCACGATCCCGAAGGTGGTCGGCGGATTGGATGAGAAGAGCGGCGACCTGGCCTGCGCGCTGTACGGGGCGGTGGTGCCGCAGGTGGTGCGGGTGTCGTCGCCGGAGGTGGCGGAGGCGTGCAAGATTCTGGAGAACACCTACCGGGCGGTGAACATCGCCCTGGTCAACGAGCTGAAGGTGCTCTACGACCGGATGGGGATCGACGTCTGGGAGGTGATCGACGCCGCGAGGACCAAGCCGTTCGGGTTCCAGGCGTTCTACCCCGGGCCGGGGCTGGGCGGCCACTGCATCCCGATCGACCCGTTCTACCTGACCTGGGTGGCCCGGCGGCACGGGCTTTCGACCCGGTTCATCGAGCTGGCCGGGGAGGTCAACCACGCGATGCCGGAGTACGTCGTCTCCCGGGTGGCCGATGCGCTCAACGACCGGAGCAAGCCGGTGAAGGGGAGCAAGGTCCTGATCCTGGGGATGGCGTACAAGAAGGACGTGGACGACCCGCGGGAGTCGCCGGGGTTCGAGCTGATGGACCTGCTGATGAAGAAGGGGGCGGCGGTGCGCTACAACGACCCGCACGTGCCGACGCTGCCGCGGATGCGGCACTGGCCGCACCTGCGGATGGATAGCACCCCGCTGACGGCGGAGGCGCTGGCAGCCCAGGACTGCGTGCTGATCGCCACCGACCACTCGGCCTACGACTACGCGATGGTCGTGCGGCACGCGCCGCTGGTGGTGGATACCCGCAACGCCACCAGGGGCGTGACCGAAGGGCGCGACAAGATCGTCAAGGCGTGACGGGTCAGGGGACGGCCCGCTCCTGGTGCCAGGCCGCGCGCTCGTGGTCTCCGCGCTGGCGGTACTGCTCGGCCAGATACTGGTGGACCTTCCAGAGCCGCGGATTGATCCGGGCCGCAGTCGTCAGGGCTTCCTCCCGGGCGGCCTGGTGACCCAGCGCCCCCTCGCAGTCCGCCAGCAGCAGCCAATCGACGGGATGCCGGCGTAGCCGGGTCAACTCCCGCAGCACGGCAACCGCCTCCCGGTGGCGGCCCTGGGCGGCATGGTCGTCGGCCAACAAGAAGAGGGCGGTACACCGGTCGTCGCCGGCAAGACCGGGGTCCGTCAGTGCGGCCGACGCGTGCCCGGCCGCGCCGGGCAGCCCCAACTCGAATCGCAGCCGTCCCAGGGCGACCTCGGCCGCCGGGTCGCGCAACCCGGCCGCGTGGACGTCGGACAGCAGCCGAAGAGCCTGATCGCGGAACCGCGTCGCCCGGTCCCGGTCTTTCGACCGGTTCGCCGCCTCCAGGTAGCCCAGCCCGAGCGACCGCTGCCGGTCGATCTCCCCCAGGTGGGACAGGTCGAGGAAGGGCCGGAGTTCCGCGCCGGCGGAAGCCGCTTGGGGTGCCTTCTTCGGCGGGTGAAGCCCGATCCGGTGGTGGGTGAACGCTAGGTGGGGCACCTCCGTCGGGGCCGTAGGCATGTGGCAGCGGGTGCAGTCGTTGTCCGGGCTTTCGATCTGCCGCCGGCCGGGATCGACGGTACAGCGGTCCGGCGCGTGGCAACTCAGGCAGGCGTCCCGGTAGTGGGCGACTCGCCCCTCGGACGTGGGTTCCGCGTGCGGGGAATGACAGGTCAGGCAGGTGAGGATGTTCGATTGCTGGTAGCACCGGCTCAGGTGCAACTGCTCGACGTGACCGACCACCATCATGGGGCCGTCCGCGGATGCGACCCGGTAGTCCGCCCGGAACGCTTGCAGCGGCAGCCCGGGGCGGAAGTCGGACGCCTCCCGGCCGCGGGCGATGACCGTGGCGTCGGACCGCAGGTGGCACTGCTGGCAGACGGCCTCGGCCAGTTCGCGGGGCAGTTTGGCCGGGTTGACGATGGTCCGGTCGATCTCGCCGGGCGGCAACGGAGCCGGGTCGCGGTGGCGGGCGACGTGGATCGACCCCGGTCCGTGGCACCGTTCACAGCCGATGGCCGCCTCCGTCACCCGCATCCGGTTCAAGCTGCGGTCGATCGCCTCCGCGCGCCCGGCGTGGCAGTCCAGGCACCCCTCGCCGGTCGCCCGGTCGAACCCCCCCTGGTGTGGCGTGTCGTACCCGGGCGACATGCCCCAGGCCCGGCGGGCTGTGTACCAAGTTACCGGGGACTCGACCAGGAACCCGTCGATCTCGACCAGGTACGTCCGCGAGTGCCGCCCAGAGCCGACGACGTAGCGGACGGGATACTCGGCCAAGACCACCTCCCGCGGCCCCGGGGGCAGAAGCAACTCGCGGTGCCACAGCTGGCCGCCTCGGCGGCGGACCTGGTAGCGGCGGCCGGAGGGCGGGTGGTCGAAGACCGCGTCCGGCGGTTCCCCGGCAGGGTCCACTTCGGCCATCGAGCGTCCCATGCCGGTCGTGCGGAAGGAGGCGTGCCGGCTCGCGTGGCAGGCGCGGCAGGCTTCGCTGCCGACGTACTGGGCGTCCGGGCCGGTGTTCAGGTACGGGCTGGTGGGGAGGGGAGCGAGGGCGAACGGGTCCGGGCCGGGGTCCGGAGGCGGGTCGGCGTCCAGGAGGCCCGAGGCGTATAGCCCGACCACCGCCGCGCCCACGGCCAGCGCCGCGATGGCCCACCGCCGCCAAGTCCGGGTACGGTTCCGGTCGCCTGGGCGTGGCGGGTTCTTTGAACCGCTCATCGCGTTCCCCCGACTGGGTCCGGCGGTCGGTCCGTGCGGGGTGGGAATAAGAGTGGGCGCTACAGGATTTGAACCTGTGACATCTCGCGTGTAAGGCGAGCGCTCTACCGCTGAGCTAAGCGCCCCGGGTTGATTCTACCACCCGCCCGACGAGACGGCCGTGGCTCGTCCCTGGTTCGCGGATACTCGGTCGGGGTCTGTTTTCGTAGGGTGGGCCGAGTCTTCGAGGCCCACCACTCGCAGACGGAGGTTGTCCCGGCTCAACCCGCTGCTCTCCTGGTTCCGCGTGGGCCGAGTCTTCGAGGCCCACCACTCGCAGACGGTGGGCCTCGAAGACTCGGCCCACCCTACAAGAACCGTGCTTGCGGTCAGTCCAGCCGCAGGTCGCGGAGCAGGCTCTGGATTGTCTTGACCGCGTTCAGTCCGCGGCGGATCTCGGCCATCACGCGCGGCCGGTCGGGGTGGCCCAGCGGCAACTCGTCGAGCCGGTCGAACAGCCCGGCCGCCTGCCGCACCCGGTCGGCCTGCATCGCCGCCAACTCGCCCTCGATGGCGGCGACCCCGGCCCGGTCGGCGGACGCCCGGGCCTGTTCGATCCGCTCGCGGAGGTCGAGCATTTCCATGAGAAACGCCTGGTCCAGGTCCTTCGCCTGCTGGGCGGTCGGGCCGCCGTGGAGGGCCAGCAGGTACTCCGCCCGGCGGGCCGGGTCTTTCAGGGTCGAGTACGCCTCGTTCAGCGCCGCACTGAGTTCGAGACTGGCCCGCTGCTCGGCCGCCGACCCGAGTTGGTGGAAATCCGGGTGGACCGCCCGCGACCGGGCCAGGTACTCGCGCTCGGCGGCCGCCAGGTCAACGGGAAAACGCCTCGGCAGGCCGAGGCGCTCGAAGTGGTCCGTCATAGTTCCAAGTTCCAGAGTTCCAAGTTCCAAGTGTTCCGGTCCGGACTTGGAACTTGGAACTTGGAACCGGTTCACATCGAGAACGAGCTGCCGCAGCCGCAGGTGGTCTTGGCGCTGGGGTTGGTGATGCTGAACCCGCGCTTGTTCAGGTCGTCGTGGAAGTCCACCGTCACGCCGCTCATGTACAGCAGGCTCCGCTTGTCGATCACCACCGAGACGCCGTGGGCCTCGAACGTCTCGTCGAGCTTCTCGTTGACCGCGGGGTCGAGGTCGAGCTTGTGCTGGAAGCCGCTGCACCCGCCGCCGACCACCCGCAGCCGCAGGTGCAGCTTCTCCGGCAAGTCCTGCTCGGCGACGATCCGCCGCACCTCGGCCGCGGCCTTCTCGGTTAGCTCGATCGGCAGAGTCTTCGGGGCGTCGGCGGTCTTCACACCCAGCTCGCTCGTCGTGGTCGTGGACATCGGTTCTCCTTGCGGGGTCGGTGGACGAAAGAATGATACCGCGCGTTAGCCGGCGGCCCCAGCGGTTTGAGGCTCGGCCTGGGTCTGCTTCTCCTGGAAGTTCTTGACCGCGGCCTTGATGGCGTCCTCGGCCAGGACGGAGCAGTGGACCTTGACCGGCGGCAGGGCCAGCTCCTCGACGATCTGGGTGTTGCGGATGCCCATCGCCTCCTCGACGGACTTGCCCTTGAGCCACTCGGTCGCCAGGCTGCTGGAGGCGATGGCGCTGCCGCACCCGAACGTCTTGAACTTGGCGTCCTCGATCAGCCCGGTGGCCGGGTTGACCTTGATCTGGAGCTTCATCACGTCGCCGCACTCCGGGGCGCCGACGAGCCCGGTCCCGACGGTCGGGTCGGCGGCGCTGAAGCTGCCGACGTTCCGCGGGTTGTTGTAGTGGTCCAGGATTTTGTCGCTGTACGGCATGGCTTGCCCCCTGCTGTATTTGATGGCCTTGATAGCGATTCGGGTTCCACAAGCCCACCCATTGCAATGGGTGGGCTTGCAATCAGTGCGCCGCCCACTCGATCTTCTTGATGTCGATCCCCTGCTGGACCATCTCGTACAGCGGCGACATCTCCCGCAGCCGGTTCACCTCGCGGACGACGTGGCCGATCACGTAGTCCACCTCCTCCTCGGTGTTGAAGCGGCCGACGCCGAAGCGGATGCTCGAGTGGGCCAGCTCGTCGCCGACGCCCAGCGCCCGCAGGACGTAGCTCGGCTCCAGGCTGGCGCTGGTGCACGCCGACCCGCTGGAGACGGCCACGTCTTTGATCCCCATCATCAGCCCCTCCCCCTCGACGTAGGCGAAGCTGATGTTGGCGTTGCCCGGCAGCCGCTCGGTCGGGTGGCCGTTGAGGTACGACTCGGGCAGCTTGTCCATGATCCCCTTGCGGAGCCGTTCCCGCAGAGCGAACGTCCGCTTGGACTCCTCGGGCATCTCCCGGCGGCAGAGGTCCGCGGCCATCCCGAACCCGACGATCAGCGGCACCGGCAGCGTCCCGGAGCGCATGCCGCGCTCGTGGCCGCCGCCGTCAATTTGTGGCTCCAGCCGGACCCGCGGGTCCTTCTTGCGGACGTACAGGCAGCCGATCCCCTTCGGGCCGTACATCTTGTGGGCGCTCAGGCTCACTAGGTCCGCGCCCACGTCGTTGACGTCCAGCGGCACCTTGCCGGCCGACTGCACCGCGTCGGTGTGGAACAGGACGCCCTTCTCCTTGCACAAGTGGCCTATTGCCCGGATCGGTTGCAGGGTGCCGATCTCGTTGTTCGCCGACATGATGCTGACCAGGATCGTCTTGTCGGTCAGCGCGGCGCGGACCTGCTCGGCGTGGACCTGCCCGTACTTGTCCACCGGCAGGTACGTCACCTGATACCCGTCGCGCTCCAGCCGCTTGCAGGTGTCGAGCGTGGCCTTGTGCTCGGTTGCCTGGGTGATGAGGTGGTTACCCTTCTTCCGGTACATCGCCGCGGCGCCCTTGAGGGCGAGGTTGGTCGCCTCGGTGGCGCCGCTGGTGAAGATGACCTCCTTGCCGGTCGCCCCGATCAGGGCGGCGATCCGGTCGCGGGCCTCCTCGACGGCCACCTCCGCCTGCCAGCCGAAGGCGTGGCTGCGGCTGGCGGCGTTGCCGAACTGCTCGGTGAAGTACGGCAGCATCGCCTCGACTACCCGCGGGTCGGTCCGGGTGGTGGCGTTGTTGTCCATGTAGATCGGGAGCTTGACGGCCATGATCTCCTCGGGTGTCTGTATCCTCAGACGATCGCGGGCTGGTGGCGGTGGTCCCCGCCAGCGCGGCACGCCGGCTCCGGCGGCAGCAGGGGCAACAGCCCCGCGGCCGGGGCCGGGCTGACCGGCGGCGGGGCGACCACGTCGGCCAGCGTCACCCCGCGAAGCACATCCACGATCCGCCGGTGGATGTCGGACAGCGGCCCCCGCACCGGGCAACTCGCCTCCAGCGAGCAAACGTCCGTCGGGTCGGCGGTGTGGTTGCACAGCGTCAGCCGGAACCCCTCGTCGATCGACGCCAGGAAGTCGGCCAGCGTCACCGCCCGGGCCGACTCCTTGAGGGCGTAGCCGCCCTTCACCCCGCGGTGGCTGACGACGTAGCCGCGGTGGCAGAGTTCCTTGAGGATGTTCGCCACGAACGGCCGGCTCAGCCCGAACCGCTCGGCGATGGTGCGCGCGTTGCCACCCTCCGGCTTGTGATGGAGGTACGACACGATCAGCATCGCGTAGTCGGCCTTGCGGCTGAGCAGTGTCATAGGGCACCCCGAACCGGCTCGGTCAGCAAAGCGTACTGACCCGCTACTATTTTGTACGGAGTTAACCGGAGCAGACAAGTGCTAATTCACGGCTACCGGGGTCGGGGTGTCGAGATTGCCACGTTTGACGGACACCTCTGGCTTGGTCATGGGTGTCCGAAGTTGAAGGCACCGAATAACATCCGGCGAAAGCGATCCGCACTTTACCGCCCCTACCCATCCTGATACTGTCCGCCCGCCCTCGCATCTGTCCGCGTGCCGGACCGCTTACCGGACCCCTCGCATGGACGCGATCCCGCTCCGCCTGAGCCTGGTGGTCCCCGCCTACAACGAGGCGGCGGTGATCGAGACGGCGGTGCGCGAGGCGGACGACACCCTGGGGAAGCTGTTCGTTGAGTACGAGATCGTCGTCGTGGACGACGGCAGCCGCGACGGCACGGCGGAAATCGTCGAAGGCTTGGCCGGGGAGTTCCCACGGCTGCGGCTGGTGCGGCACCCGGCCAACCGCGGCTACGGGGCGGCGCTGCGGAGCGGGTTCGAGGCGGCGGCGTTCGGGCTGGTCGCGTTCACCGACGCCGACTGCCAGTTCGACCTGCTCGACCTGGGGCGGATGGTGCCGCTGACCGACCGGTATCCGGTGGTGGTCGGCTACCGGGCCACCCGGCGGGACCCGTGGCGGCGGCGGTTCCTGTCGTGGGGGTACAACCGGCTGTCGCGGACGCTGCTCGGGACCGGCGTCCGCGACTGCGACTGCGCGCTCAAGGTGTTCCGCCTGGAGGCGCTGGCGGACCTGCTGCCGGCGAGCCGTGGGTTCTTCGTGAACACCGAGATGCTGACGCGGGCGCGGCGACTGGGCTACGCGGTGGCCGAGGTGCCGGTGACGCACCGCCCGCGGCTGGGCGGCGAAAGCAAGGTGTCGCTGCGCGAGGTGCCGCGGACGCTGCGGACGCTGCTGGGATTCTGGTGGCGGGAGGTCGCGTTCGGGCCGCCTGTGTCAGCCGCCCCGGTGGTGCTGGCCGGCCGCGTCCGGGGAAGCAGTTTCGGTCCGGCGGGAAAGGATTCTGTTGCGGCCTCCGGGCGGAGGGGGTATCGTCAGGCATCTCCGATCGACTTGCTGGGATGATCCGTCCATGAGTCCGTTCCGATGGGGCCGCATCGCACTGGCGGCCGCGGTCGCTTGTTTGTGGTGCAGTCCGTCACCCGCCCAGATTGCGGCGACGCCACGCGCCGATTACGCCACCAGCGAACTTCTGGTCTTCATCACCCCCGGTCAGTCGGCCGCCGACCTGGCGCGCGACTTCGGTCTGACGCCGCTCGGGCACCTCGCCGACGCCCCGAACATCGTGCGACTCCAGGCCGCATCGGTGGAGTCGGCCTTCGCCGCCCGGGTTGGTCTGGCGGCCGACCAGCGGGTGCGGCAGGCGTTCGTCCAGTACGACAACCCGCGGACGACGACAGCGTTTACGCCGAACGACCCGTTCTTCTTCCCTGGCACGGACCCGCCGGTCGGCGGGCCGGGCAGCACCGGCAACGCCGTCTACCCCGGCCAGTGGCACTTGGTCAACGCCATGCCCGCCGCGCCGTTCAACGATCCGTCGATCGACGTCCGCGTCAAGGGGGCGTGGGACCGGGACCTGACCGGCAACGGGGTGGTCATCGGGATCGTGGACAACGCCGTCCAGGTCGGGCACCCGGACCTCAGCCCGAATAACCGGACGGACCTCAGCCACGACTTTGTCAGTAACGACTCGGACCCCAGTCCGGTCGGGACCGAGGTGGCCCACGGCACGGCGGTGGCCGGGGTGGCGGCGGCCCGGGGCGGCAACGGGATCGGGGGGACCGGGGCGGCCCCGCACGCCGGGCTGGCCGGGTTCCGCACCAACCTCTTGGCGCAGGCGCTGCAGGATGCCTACAGCTACCGGAATGACGCGATCAAGATCAAGAACCACAGCTACGCGTTCGTGCAGGCGTTCCCGAACGCGGCGGCGGACGAGGCGATCCTGGCCGCCGGGGCGGCGCAGGGGGTGATCCACGTGTTCGCGGCCGGGAACGAGCGCGGGAGAGTCCTGGAGGACGCGAACAAGACCGACCTGCAGAACAGCCCGCACGTCATCACCGTGGCCGCCCTGGGCAGCGACGGGAAGTTCGCCACCTACAGCAGCTTCGGGGCCAACGTATTCGTCACCGCCCCGTCCAGCTCGGACTTCCGGTTCGCCGTGACCACCACCGACCGGACCGGGTCGGCCGGGTACAACGCCACCGGGGCGGGCAATTTCGCCTCGTCGGCCGGCGGTGGCACCGGGCTGGACTACACGAACGACTTCGGCGGCACTTCGTCGGCGGCCCCGCTGGTTAGCGGAGTGATCGCCCTGGCGGTCGAGGCCCGCAACACCGCCGGGTTCGCCACCGACGTCCGGGTGGTCAAGCACTTGCTGGCCCTCACCAGCCGGATGGTGGACGCGACCGGCGGCGGGTGGCAGACGAACAAAGCCGGATTCCACTTCAACCAGAACTACGGGTTCGGGCTGATCGACGCCGACGCCCTGACCCGGGCGGCGACGCAGTACTCCGGGGTGACGGCGCTGACCACGCACACCGTCCCGACGTCCACCGTGGGCGAGACCGTCCCCGACAACAACGCCTTCGGGGCGAGCCACCTGTTCTCCGTCTCGGCGGTCAACCCGCAACCGCTAGAGGAGGTGCAGATCACGCTCGACATCACCCACCCGCGCCGCGGCCAACTGGAGGCGTACCTGACCTCGCCCTCGGGCACCCGGGGCCGGCTGTTCAAGGCGTTCCCGTCGGACTCCGGTGACGACATCCGCTACGAGTTCGTGTCGAACGAGTTCTGGGGCGAAAGTCCGAACGGGACGTGGACGCTGACGGTCGCCGACCTGGCGGCGGGGAACGTCGGGACGTGGAACAGCTTCTCGGCGACGTTCCGCATGGGCACCCTGGTCCCGGTGCCGGAGCCAGCGACGGTCGGCCTGGCCGGCGCGCTGGGGCTGGCCGGGTGGGCGGCGCGTCGCCGACGGCGCCGAGTCACCGCGGCGTGATGACCCGGAACATCAGCGCCCCCCGCGGAGTTGGTCGCCCAATACCCGCAGGCGGTCCAGGACCTCGGCCGTCGTCACCCCGCCGGTCTCCCGGAGTTCTCGCCGGGCCTCCTCGCGCTCTTGTGACGAGATTGGCGGCTGGGCCAGTTCGATCTCGTACAGCAGTCGGACGTACTCGTCGCGCGGCAGGTAGTACCCGATCGTCTGGCCGGTGTCGTCGCAGACCTCGACCCCGGTCTGACCGCCTTGCAGCTTCGCCCGCAGGTCGGCGTCCAGGATGACCTTGCCCATGATCGCGCCTCCGGTTGAGTCGGCCATATCATACCAAACCGTCGCGCCGGCGGACAAATGGCGTGGCCCACCCGGCAGCGGGTGGGCCACGGGCACTTCACGCGGACCGGCTGTCACTTGATGAACAGCATCTCGCGGTAGGTCGGCAGCGGCCAGAGGTCGTCGGCCACCAGCGTCTCCAGCTTGTCGCCGAGCGTCCGCAGGTCGGCCATCCTCGGCACCACCGCTTCCTTGACGTGCTTGGCGTGGGAGAAGGCGTCGCCGTCCGCGTGGTGGTTGACCGCCTTCTCCAGCGCCGCGGTCGCGGCCTGGAACTGGTTGATCGTCTTCGCCAGCTCGCCGAGCAGTTCGCCCTGCGGGGCCACGTCCACCATCGCCGCCTTCGCCGCCGACACCGCGTGCGCCACATCGGTCTGGTAGCGCAGCGCCGCCGGCAGGATCATCGTCCGGGCCATCATCACCATCATGTTGGCCTCGATCGTGACCGTCTTGGCGTAGGTCTCGCTGAAGATGTTGTACCGGCTGTGCAGCTCCTTCTCGCTGTAGACGCGGTACTTCGACAGCAGGTCCACCGAGTCCTTGCGGATGATGACCGGGATCGCGTCCACCGTGTTGCGCAGGTTCGGCAGGCCGCGCTTCTCCGCCTCCTGGTGCCACTCCGGGATGTAGTTGTCGCCGTTGAAGACGACCTTCTTCGACTCCTTGATGATGCCCGGCAGCAGGTCCTGGATCGCCTTGTTGAGCGGCTTGCCGGCCTTCGTCGCGGTCTCCAGATCGGTGGCGATGTAGTCCAGCGACTCGGCGACGATCGAGTTGAGCACCGTGTTCGGCCCGGCGATCGACGCCGACGCCCCGACCGCCCGGAACTCGAACTTGTTGCCGGTGAACGCGAACGGGCTGGTCCGGTTGCGGTCGCCGGCGTCGCGCGGCAGCTTCGGCAGCACCGTGACGCCGACCTCCATCTGCCCGCCCTGCTTGGTGCTCTTGAGGGCGCCCGCTTCGAGTTGGTCCATGATGTCCTGGAGTTGGTCGCCCAGGAAGATGGAGATGATCGCCGGCGGGGCCTCGTTGGCCCCGAGCCGGTGGTCGTTGCCGGCGCCGGCGACCGTCACCCGCAGCAACTCCGGGTACTTGGCCACGGCCCGGATGACCGCGACGCAGAAGACCAGGAACTGGGCGTTGTCGTGCGGGTTGTCGCCGGGGTTGAGCAGGTTGTCGCCGGTGTCGGTCGCCATCGACCAGTTGTTGTGCTTGCCCGACCCGTTGATGCCGGCGAACGGCTTCTCGTGCAAGAGGCAGACCAGGCCGTACTTCTCGGCCGTCCGCCGCATCACGTCCATCCGCAGCTGGTCGTGGTCGGTGGCGAGGTTGGAGTCCTCGAAGATCGGGGCGATCTCGTACTGGCTCGGGGCGACCTCGTTGTGCCGGGTCTTGATCGGCACCCCGAGCTTGAACAGCTCGGCTTCGACCTCGGCCATGTACGCCAGCACCCGCTCCGGGATGGTGCCGAAGTACTGGTCCTCCATCTCCTGGCCCTTCGGTGGTTTCGCGCCGAAGAGCGTCCGGCCGCAGTTAATCAGGTCCGGCCGGGTGTAGAAGAAGTTCTTGTCGATCAGGAAGTACTCCTGCTCGGGGCCGACGGTGGTGAACACCTTCTTGACGTCGGTGTGCCCGAACAGCTTCAGGATGCGCAGCGCCTGCGCCGAGAGCGCCTCCATCGACCGCAACAGCGGCGTCTTCTTGTCCAGCGCCTCGCCGGTCCAGGAGACGAACACGGTCGGGATGACCAGGGTCGAGCCGTTCGGCGACTCGCGGATGTACGCCGGGCTGGTCGGGTCCCAGCCGGTGTACCCGCGGGCCTCGAACGTCGCCCGGATGCCGCCCGACGGGAACGAGCTGGCGTCCGGCTCGCCCTTGATGAGTTCTTTGCCGCTGAACTCGGCGAGTGCCCGGCCGGTGCCGGTCGGGGTCAGGAAGCTGTCGTGCTTCTCGGCGGTCAGCCCGGTCATCGGCTGGAACAGGTGGGTGTAGTGGGTGGCGCCGTGCTCGATGGCCCAGTCCTTCATGGCGCTGGCGATGGCGTCGGCCACGGTCGGGTCGAGCGGGACGCCCTGCTTGATCGTCTTCTGGAGCGCCTTGAACACCGGCTTGGGCAACCGCTGGCGCTGCTCCTCCTCGCTGAACACGTTGGACCCGAACAGGTCCTTGATATGGACGGTGCGGAAGTCGAGGCGGCCGAGGTCGTGGGTGGCGGACGCGATCGCCCGGATCGCCTCCTGACGGACGGTGCTGGCCATGAACGTAGTGTCTCCGTGGGAAAGGACGGGTGTGGCCGGCGGGTGGTCGGCCGCGCGGTTGGGCTGGTCCAGGAGAGGTACTACCGTTTATAAGCGACCACGGCCGCGTGGCAAGACGGAATGTAGTCCGCTCGCTCCGCAAGCGGTCTTCGGAATCCGCTCGCGGAGCGAGCGGACTACATACGAGGGCACCCATGCGACGGATCGCGGTGATCAACCAGAAGGGCGGGGTCGGCAAGACCACTACGACCGTCAACCTGGCAGCTGCCCTCGCCGCGGCGGGGCACCGGGTCTGCGTCCTGGACCTCGACCCGCAGGCGCACGCCACCACGCACCTGGGCGCCGAACTGGGCCGCGGGTCGCCTTCGGTGTACGACGTGCTGGTCGCCAACAAGCCGCTGGCCGACGTCCGCCGCGAGGTGGAGGACCGACTCTGGCTGGTGCCGTCGAACATCCATCTCGCGGCGGCCGAGGTGGAGCTGGCCGGCGTGGTCGGCCGGGAGGTGATCCTCCGCGAGGCGCTGGACGCCGACCCGGGGGCGTTCGACTACCTGCTGATGGACTGCGGCCCGTCCCTGGGGGTGCTGACGCTCAACGCCTTGGCCGCGGCCGACGAGGTGTTCATCCCGCTCCAGCCGCACTTCTTCGCCCTGCACGGGCTTTCGAAGCTGCTGGAGACGACGGAGCTGGTGTCCCGGCGGATCAACCCCGGGTTGACGGTGACGGGGGTGATCGTCTGCCTGTACGACGCGGCGACGAAGCTAGCGCACGAGGTAGTCAACGACCTGCGGTCGTACCTCGACAAGAGCCGGCAGGCGAACGTGCCGTGGAGCGGGGCGGTGGTGTTCGACACCAAGGTGCGGCGGAACGTGAAGCTGGCCGAATGCCCGGGCCACGGCCGGTCGATCTTCCGGTACGCGCCGAACTGCCCCGGCGCCGTGGACTACGCGGCACTTGCGAACGAAGTCGCGGGGAAGGTTGCAATGGACGAAAGCCCGCCGATTGCCATCGGCGAGCTTGCTACAATCCCTGCATGATCCGCGTCTCGGTCGCCAACCCTTACGAGCAGCCCCTCGACTTTCAGGCGCTGAAAACCGCCGCGCGGGCCGTCCTCGAAGGGGAGGGGGTCCGCGAGGCCAGGGTGACGGTGGCGTTCGTCGATAACGCCCACATCCATCGGCTCAACAAGCAGTTCCTCGGCCACGATGAGCCGACCGACGTCCTCACCTTCCCGTACACCGACACCGGGGCGAAGACACTCGAAGGCGAAATCGCCATCGGCTACGAGGTGGCGAAGGCGAACGCCGACGAGCGGGGCCACCCGGTCGCGGCGGAGCTGGTCCTGTACGTGATCCACGGCTGCCTGCACCTGTGCGGCTACGCCGACGGGACAGACCGCGAGGCGAAGGCAATGCGGGCCAAGGAGCGCGAGTACTTGCGGGCGCTCGGCCTGCCGGACATCGCGGGGGAATGAAGCGATGGCACGCGGATGACGCGGATTTCAGCGCGGATCACCGCGGATAGAAGACAGGGATTTCATCCGGTTTTTCTGATCCGCGTTTTATCCGCGCTGAAATTCGCGTCATCCGCGTGCCATTGTCTTGGAGAGCGACATGATCCGCCAGATAACACCCGAGGCCGTGAAGGCGAAACTCGACGCCGGCGAGCCGGTCTACCTGCTGGACGTGCGGCAGCCGGAGGAGTACGCGATCTGCCGGCTGCCGGGCAGCCGCCTGATCCCGTTGGGCGAGTTGCCGTACCGGGCCGCTGAGGTCGAGCCGCCGGCCGGGGCGGCGGTCGTCGTCTACTGCCACCACGGCATCCGCAGCCTGTCCGGGGCGGCGATCCTCCAGCAGGCCGCCGGGCTGAGTGAGGTCTACTCCCTGTCCGGCGGGATCGACGCCTGGTCGCAGCGCATCGACCCCGCCGTGCCGCGGTACTGACGCGGTCTTGCTCTGTCGAAATGCTGGTGATGTGACGGCCCTGTCTTCAGCCCGAAGGGCTGGGAGTTCTCAGCCCAGGGCAACGCCCTGGGGACGCGGCCCCACCGATGTATGCCCTGAAAGGGCGAGACAGCATAGCCGTGTGTCGCCCTTTCAGGGCTGCGGAGCGGTTGGCCTTATCCCCAGGGCTGCGCCCTGGGCTGAGGACTCCCAGCCCTTCGGGCTGAAAGCAGAGCCACACGACGATGAGGTTTTCGACAGAGCAAACCGCCGTCACCTGACGCCGTGCATCCACTTCGTGAGCCGCGGGGCGAGCAGCAGGAGCAGGACCGCGGAGCCGATGGCGAAGAAGCCGACGTAGTTGAACACCTTGAGGGCGTGCTCCATCGACTGCTGCGGGGACAGCCCTTTCGGCGGCACCGTCGCCGACGAAATCCACTTGCCCGACTGGATGCCGATCGCCGACGACAGGAACCAGAACCCCATCATGAACCCGACCATCTTGGCCGGGGCCAGCTTGGTCACGAGCGACAGGCCGACCGGGGAAAGCGACAACTCGCCCAGGGTGTGCAGCAGGTAGAGCAGGATCATGAAGATGGCCGGCATCATCGCCGCCGAGGCCGCGCCCCTGCCCAAGTTCAGGACCAGGAACCCGGCCCCCAGGAACAGCAGGCCGAAAACGAACTTGAACGGGGCCGCCGGCTCGACGCCGGATTTCGCCAGCCGCACCCACATCCAGGCGAAGATCGGGGCGAACACCATGATGAAGAACGCGTTGACCGCCTGGAACGCGCTAGTCGGCAGCGGCTCCGAGAATGTCCCCGAGAACGTCTTGTCCACGTACTGGTCGGTGAACACGTTGAGCGCACTTCCCGCCAGCTCGAAGAGACCCCAGAAGATCGACGTGAAGAACAGCAGCACGACGATCACCCAGATCCGCTGCCGCTCAGCCACGGTGTACTGCGACGACAGGTAGAGCATATACGCGATCGCCGACAGCCCGACCACCGCAAGGATGAAGTCCAGGACGTCGTTCCACCGGATCAGCATGACGACAACCGGCAACAACAGGAACGTCCCCAGGTAGACGAGCAGACCCCCGCGGGGGCCGCCGTTCGACTGCCCGCCGCCGTTGCCCAGGTCGGCCGCGGCGGCCGCCTCGGCGGACTGGTCCGCCGGTTGGGCGGGGAGCACGGCCGGGTCCGGCGCAGAACCCGGCGGGTCGGCGTAGTGTTCGAGGTAGCCCTGGGAGCTCGTGTACAGGAAGATGAGCAGCCCGATTACCATCCCGATCCCGGCCAGCAGGAACCCGTAGTTCCACCCCACCTGTTCCGCGATCGCCCCGCACGTCAGCGGGGCCAGGAACGCCCCGATGTTGATCCCCATGTAGAAGATGGTGAACGCCCCGTCCCGCCGCGGGTCGCCCGGGCCGTAAAACTTGCCGATCAAACTGGAGATGTTCGGCTTAAAGAACCCGTTGCCGATGACCAACAGGCCCAACCCGACGTAGAGCAACGTCTTGCTCCCCATTGCGGGGGTGGTGATCGACAGGGCCGTTTCCCCGGGGACTCCCGCCAGGGCGTTCACGGCCGGGACGCTGCTCACGGCGAGCGGCTGATCGCCGGTACTGAACGAGAGGGTGAACTGGGCGGTTGCCATCAAGATGGCTCCCCAGATGATCGACTTGCGGAACCCGAGGAGTCGGTCGGCCAGGAACCCGCCGGCCAGTGGCGTCAGGTAGACCAGCGCCCCGTAGGCCGCGTAGATGCCGTAGGCCGACTCGTCGAAGTCCCCGAACTCGCCGGTGTCCTTCTTCATGCCGAACGCGCCGGTGTACGTCTGGCGGTACAGGTACAGCACCAGGAACGCGCGCATGCCGTAGTAGCTGAACCGCTCCCACAGCTCGGTCATGAACAGGAAGAAGAGGACCTTCGGGTGGACGTGGCGGTTCGTGAGGATGACGAACAGGACCCAGAGCGGGCACAGGACCCAGCCGATCACCAGTAGCCAGGACGCGACGTCCATGAGCCACACCTCGGAAGTATCGCAGACGGTAAGGAGGTCGTAATCTGGAACATCCTAACCCTGGCCCGTCGGGCGGGATAGTTCAATCGCCTGGAATCGGCGTCGGCACCGTCGGAGCGGACCGGTCCCGGCCGAATCCGCTTGTCCCGGCCGGCCGCGGCGGTAGCATGGCAGGCGCGCCCCGCCGGCGCCAGGAGACACCCCTATGCCGTCCCGCCTCGTTGCCGCGGTCGCCGTGACCGCCCTCGCCTTCGCCGCCGCCTTCGCCCAGGACAAGCCGGCCACCCTCGGCGGGTTCGACCGCAAGGACCCGAAGTTCGACGAACTCATTCCCAAGGGCGCCAAGATCGAGGTGCTGGCCGCCGGGTTCAAATGGACCGAGGGGCCGGTCTGGGTCAAGGACGGCGGCTACCTGCTCTTCTCCGACATCCCCAACAACGTCGCCTACCAGTGGTCCCCTAAGGGCGGGGTCAAGGAGTTCCTCAAGCCCAGCGGCTACACCGGGACCGCACCGTTCACCGGACCGGAACCCGGCTCCAACGGCCTCGCCATCGACAAGGCCGGCCGCCTCGTCCTCTGCCAGCACGGCGACCGCCGGATCGCCCGGCTGACGAAGGACCGCAAGTTCGAGACGCTCGCCGATCGGTACATGGGCAAGCGGCTCAACAGCCCCAACGACCTCATCTACCACCCTGACGGCGACCTGTACTTCACCGACCCGCCTTACGGGCTGCCGAAGAACGTCGATGACCCGGGCAAGGAACTCGACTTCCAGGGCGTCTACCGGCTCAAGCCCACCGGCGAACTGACGCTGTTGACCAAGGAACTCTCCCGACCCAACGGCATCGGCTTCTCCCCGGACGCCAAGACCCTGTATGTCGCCAACTCTGACCCGGCCCGGGCGGTCGTGATGGCGTTCCCGGTGAAGCCGGACGGCACCCTCGGCAAGGGCCGGGTGTTCCTCGACGTGACCGCCGACGTGAAGGCCCACCCGGACAAGGGGCTGCCGGACGGCCTCAACGTGGACCACAAGGGGAACGTCTTCGCCACGGCGGTCAACGGTATCTATGTCTACTCGTCGGACGGCAAGCTGCTGGGGCGGATCGTGACCAACGACAAGACGTCCAACTGCGAGTTCGGCGACGACGGCTCGACGCTGTACCTGACGGTCAACGACAAGCTGGCCCGCGTGAAGACCACGACCAAGGGGATCGGATTCTAAGAGGAACGAACCACAGAGTCACAGAGGACACAGAGGGAAGAAACACCGAGAGAAAGCAGGGTTAAGAAGCACTGACCGGACGCCCTGTCTTCTGTCTTGGAACCCTCTCTGCTGTCTGCTCTGTGTTTCTTCCCTCGGTGTCCTCTGTGACTCTGTGGTTCGTTTTTTGGAGTTCACCGCATGGCACTCTCCCGCCG
>DASSAT010000571.1:0-9031 GCA_035699305.1 Fimbriiglobus sp.
GCCCCGTAGGTCCACACGAAAAGACGAAATTTTGACACCCGCGGAGTAAACAACGTGCGGGTTAAGTCCTTTGTGGCTTGCTTCCAATCGCTACCGCTTCGGCCAAGTCGCCACCAGTATTCCTTGCGTTGCTTATCTCGGTTCTTCTCTCGCAACGGCTTCACCGACTTGACAACATACTCGAATGGTTGGTCGTACTGTGCCGAGTTTGCCTCTGCTCTGGACCCGAAGTCGATGATCCATCGCTGAGCCGATCGGCCTGTGATGTCGGCACCGTTCACCAACAGGGTCATCACGTCCGACGAGGGCAAGCCGTTGACATTGGGAGTGACGAGGTATCGACTAGCCTCCTCATCCGTAATGTCGAATGGACCCACTTTTACCGGCCCCTGAAACGCCAGTAACTTGTTGTCCTTGAGCCGCTTCGCGCTGGTGATGTCGGCGGTTGAAGTAAGATTGGGATTGATCGTTGTTACCGAGTTGCCGTCCAGCGTCCGTTCCTTCTGCGTACCATCGTCGAACCCGACCATGCTGATGTGGACAGCCGCCCCGTCCAGAACCCATTCCCGATCGCTGACGGCGAAGAAGATGTCCCCCGTCTCCTTGATCCGGGCCAGGGAATCCCGGTTGGCCCCGCCTCGGATGCCCTGGGTGGCGAGCAGCCCGGCCCGCTTCGTCCGGCCGGACTCGATCATCATCCGTGCCTTCTCGAACCAGTAGCAGCACAGGTCACTGAAGTTCGGCAAGCGTTTGCCGTACATCTTGAACACGGCGTCAACGTAACCGTCCCCGAGGTTACTCCGCAGCATCTTCCCGCCCAGGAACGGCGGGTTGCCGACGATGAACTCGGCATCCGGCCACTGCGGCTCCCGCGGGGTCGCCGGGTCGGACAAGTCGAGGACCGCGTCGGTCCGCCGGATCGTCTCCAGCTTCGGCAGGATCGGCCGGGCGCCGGGCGGGTAGCCGTTCTCGTGCTGCCACTGGAGGTAGCCGATCCAGATCACCACCTGCGCCAGCTCCCGCGCGTAGGCGTTCACCTCCAGCCCCATCAGGTGCGTCGGCTGGAACGCCGGCGCCGTCATCTGCCCCGTCTTCGCGCTCAGGTACGACCGGACCTCCTTCTCCAGGTCCAGCAGCATCGACAGCGCGACGTACAGGAAGTTCCCCGACCCGCACGCCGGGTCCAGCACCGTCACGTGGTCCAGCCGGTCGAGGAAACTGTTGACGTGGTTCTCGAACGTACCCCGCGGCTTCGCCTTCTGCTTCGCCGCCTCCACCTTCGCCCAGAGCGCGTCCGCCTCGGCCCGGACCGCCTCCCACTCCCGCCGCAGCGGGTCGAGGAAGACCGGCCGCAGCAGTGTCTCGATGTCCGCCCGGCTGGTGTAGTGCGCCCCGAGCTGCGCCCGCTTGTCCGGGTCGAGGATGCGCTCGAACAGGGTGCCGAAGATGCTCGGCTCGACGCTCCCCCAGTCGCGCAGCGCGCACTGGTGTAGCAGTTCGATCTCCGCCGGCTCCAACGGGACGACGTCGATCGTCTCGAACAGCCCGCCGTTGAAGTGGTCCACCTCCACCGGCCCGAAGTAGCCGCCGCTCGCCATCTTGGTCAGCAGGTCGGCCAACATCGCCGACAGCCGGGCCGGGTCCTTCTTCGCGTTGCCGACCGTGGTGGTGAACAGCCCCCTCTCCAGCAGTTGGATGTCCTCGGCGAACATGCAGAAGACGAGCTGCATCAGAAAGTGGGCCGCCCGGTGCGGCTCCACGCCGCGGGCCTGCATCCCCCGCGCCAGCGCCGAGAACTGCCCGGCCACCTCCTCGGTGATCTGGTCCTGCCTCTTGTCCGGCCGCAGTTGCTCCGGGTCGGTGAACGCCAGCCGCAGCAGGTTCAGCGTCCGCGGGTCCGTCAGGTCCGCCAGCGTGAACCGGTACTCCTTCTTGGCGTAGCTGGTGAAGTTGGTGTGAATGACGAACGTGTTCAGGTCGCAGACGATGAGCAGCGGCGGGTTCTCCAGCGCCTCGCGGTAGCGCTGGAGCTGCTGGTAGGCGGCCTCCAGGTTCTTGTGCTTGGCCTTGTACTCCCAGCCGAACTTCCCCTTGAGCCAGACGTCGGCGAAGCCCTGCTTGCCCTCGGAGGTGGTGACGCCCTTCTCGAACGTGAACCACTTCCCTTCCGGGTCCACTTGCGCGGGGTGCGGCTGGCCGAGCAGGTCGCACAGGTCGAGGAAGTGTTGCTGATAGCTGGCCCGCTCAGTGAGCTGGGTTTTCTGCCACTTGGCGGCGAACTCGTGCGGCGTCATCGGGCGGTCCTGGGCCAGCGGGAAGTCCTCCCGTTATCGCCGACGCCGGCGTGGTTCGCAATCCCCGTCGGTTCGGAAGCGCCATGCCCCGGTTCTTCTCTTCTCGTCTTCTTGTCTTCTTCTCGTTCCCAAGCTCTGCTTGGGAACGCCGGTCGCGAAGCTCCGCTTCGCGGGCGTTCCTGCGCGGGGGCCTGGTACATCGGCCCAACTCCACTCCCCGCCCGACCCGCCAAGCGGAGCTTGGCGGACCTGCGTTCCCAAGCAGAGCTTGGGAACGAGAAGACGGGTTGCCAGCAGCGGAAGCGGAGTACCGCCAGCGGCCGCTTCCGGATAGAATCGGCCAACCGTTCCGTACCCGCCGAGCCGGACCCCGTGGCCGACGCACCTGGCCACGACTTCGCCGGCCTCTTGGCGCGTGCCGCCCAGGGCGACCCCGCCGCCCTGGACGCCCTGATCCGCGAGTACGAGCCGAAGGTCCGGGTCGTCGCCCGCGTCCTGCTCGGCCCGGCCCTGCGACCGTACCTCGACTCGGTGGACCTGGCCCAGTCGGTCCACAAGAGCATCATGACCGGCCTCAAGGAGGACCGGTTCGTGATCGCGGGGCCGGACCAGCTGGTCGGGCTGGCGATCACCGTCCTGCGGCGGAAGGCGGCCAAGCACTGGCGGCACCTTCAGCGGCAGAAGCGGCTCAGCGGCGACGGGTCGTCCCGGAGCACCGACGACCTGCCCGGCGTGCTGACCGCCCTGAGCAGCCCCGGCAGCGACCCGGCCGCCGACGCCCAGTTCCGCGACCACCTCGACCACCTCTGCCGGCACCTCGACGACGCCGAGCGCCGCATCCTCGATCTGCGGCTGGAGGGGTACACGCCCTCCGAGATCGCCGACCGGATCGGCGTCTCCCGGTTCGCCCTGCGAGTGCGGCTGACCCGCCTGCGCCAACGGCTCCAGGCGACCGGCGTCGTCACCGACTGGCTGTAACGAGATGCCCCGGCGCCCGCCGGGTGTTATACCGAATCTGATCGATTCGCTACCGTCTGGTTCCCTCCCCCCTTGGGGGGGAGGGTTAGGGTGGGGGGTATGAGGCATCACCCGGTCGGTCACATCGCCTCCGACTCGGGAAGCTACCCCCCACCCTAACCCTCCCCCCCAAGGGGGGAGGGAACCAAACCAAGACGGTAGCGAATCCATGCGACCCAGTATTACAGGCCGCCGAGGAGCCGGAGGCCGACCGGTCCGGGGGCAAGGTCGCCAACTTTTTCGGATCACCCTGCCGGCCGACTGTCACTCTGGCAATCAGGGGGTCAGAGGGTCAGAGGGCCACTGTTGTGTGATCTCCCCCACCGTCCGTCACGTTGAGCCCGAAATCCACTCCGAGCCGGTAGAAGCGACGAGCCCCGACCACATGGCCGGGGCCCTGGCGTCAGCGAGGGCTTGGTGCCAATCCACGCTCACACACCGCAGTGTCAGGAGGTCACGGTAAGGGAGAGATCCCCGAGCTTGGTCGGGTCGGCCAAGTCGTTAACGTGGATGTTACGAAGCCCCAGGGTGTTCAACGTCACCCCATGGAAGACGTGGACCCCGGCGTCGGTGGCCGTGAACGTGTAGTCCGCCGGCAGCGAGCGGCCAGGTCGTTGCTGGCGAAGGTGACCGTCCCGCGGTAGGTGCATACGGTCTTCCCGAACTGATCGGCGGCGGTGCCCGTTAACAGCCGCGAGCCATACCGATTAGCATCCAGAGGTGATTCACGGGCTTTCCCAGGCCGTATGACCGGTAAGCCACGGTAGTTCTGACCCTTGCGTGGCATCGGGGCATGACGAATAGAATTCGGGGAACGCGTCTCTCTGAACCCGGACAGACTTCATGACTCACGCACCGACCTACCCCACCGTCATCTCCCGGCGTCGCTTGCTAGTCCTCGGAGGCATCGCCGCGCTGATGCTGGTGGGTCTAGCAGCATTCGGCTACTTCTTCCTCTGGCCGGCGCTGGTAATCGACTCAGTCGAAGCCGATCTTCGGCGGCACGACCCCGCCGCCGCCCGCGCCCGCCTCGACCGCTACCTCGCCCGCCACCCCGGCGACGCGCACGCCCTCTTCCTCGCCGCCCAGGCCGCACGAAGGGCCGACGCCTGCGCCGATGCCGAGCGGTTCCTCACCGCGTTCGAGGAGGCGTCCGGGCCGACCGACGCCAGCAAGCTGGAGTGGGCCCTCCTCGGCGTACAGCAGGGGGACTTCGCCGGCCACGAGCAGCGGCTCCGCGCCGACGCCGGCCGCAACACACCGGACACGCCCGCCGTCCTGGAAGCGCTCGCCAGGGGGTACAACGCCGCCTACCGCTGGCCGGACGCGCTCGCCGCTCTCGACCGGCTCCTGACGCTCAGCCCGGGCCACGCCATCGCCCTCACCCTGCGCGGCACCATCGCCGACCGGCTCCGCAAGCCGGACGACGCGGAAACGGACTTCCGCCGGGCGGTCGAACTGACCCCGGTCAGCCCCGCCGCCCGGCTCGCGCTGGCCGACCACCTGACCCGCCACGGCTACACCCGCGAGGCGGTGCAGCACTACGAGTTGGTATTAAAGACCCGGCCGGGCGACCCCGCGGCGCTGCTCGGCCTAGCGCGAGCGCACGCCGACGCCGCGGACCTGGACGGCACCCGGCAACGGCTCGACGAACTACTCGCCGCGGACCCGGACCACGCCGACGCCCTCGTCGAGCGCGGCCGGCTGGAACTGCGGCGCAAGGACTCCGCCGCCGCGGAGCCGTTCCTGGCCCGCGCAGTCCGCGCCGCCCCGTGGCACCGGGACGCCAACCGGCTGCACCTCGCCGCGCTCAAAGACCTGGGGCGCACCGAGGAGGCGGCCCGGTGCGAGGCCCGGATCGCCGAACTGACGGCCGAGGACGGCGTCGGCGGCAGGTTGAAGCTCCGCGCGCGCGACAACCCCGGCGACGTGGCCGTCCGCTGGGAGCTGTGGCAGTGGTCGAAGCGCAACGGGCAGATCGGCGAAGGCGTCGCGTGGCTGACGGAGGTCCTGCGGGCCGAGGCCGGGCACCGGCAGGCGCACGCGGCCCTGGCCGAGTATTTTGAGAAGGCAGGTCAGCCGCGACGCGCCGCCCAGCACCGCGACATGACCAAGTAGAATAGGGCTTTCGAATGAGTGACAACCGATCGTCATCCCCCCGTCGCTGGCCGTGGCTGCTGGCGACGGCCGTGGCCGTTGCCGCGACCGGCGGCGTCGCCTACGCCGTCCTCTGGCCCGACCCGACCACTTTACCGCCGCTGCCGCCGGAACCGCCCGAGGCGACCGCCGAGGAGGTCCACCGCGTCTGCGCGGCCTGCCACACCTACCCGCCGCCGGACTCCTTCCCCCGCTCCGACTGGCGCAAGGAGGTGACGCAGGGGTACGAGTTCTTCCACCAGGACCCGTCGTACCGCTTCGACTACCCGCCGCTCGAAGCGGTCATCCGCTACTACGAAGCCCGCGCTCCGGAGGAACTGCCGGCGGCGGCGCGGCCGGTCGCCCCGCACCCGTGCCCGGCCCAATTCGACCGCGGCCGGCTCCGCACCCCGGACCCGAGCCGCCCGCCCGGCGTCACGTTCGTCGGCCTCGCCCGGCTCTCCGGGAAAGACACGCCCGACGTCCTCGTCTGCGACGCCGTGAGCAACCTGGTCCTCGCCATCCGCCCGTTCGACCCGGCGCCGGCGTGGCGGACCCTCGCCCGCGGCTACGCCTGCGCCCGCGCCGAGGTGGCCGACCTCGACGCCGACGGCATCCAGGACGTGCTGCTGGCCGTCCTCGGCAACTTCTACGCGACCGACGACCGCGTCGGCAGCGTCGTCTGGCTGCGCGGCAAGCCGGACGGCACGTTCGAGCCGGTCACGCTGCTCGACGGCATCGGCCGCGTCGCCGACGTGCGCGCCGCCGACTTCACCGGCGACGGCAAGCTCGACCTCGTCGTCGCGGAGTTCGGCTGGCACAAGACCGGCGGCATCCTCCTACTGGAGAACCGCACCACCGATAAGGCGAAGCCGGAGTTCACCCCGCGAGTGATAGACAGCCGGCACGGCACCACGCACGTCCCGGTCGCGGACCTCAACGGCGACGGCAAGCCGGACTTCGTGGCCGTCGTCTCGCAGGAGCACGAGTGCGTGGACGCCTTCCTCAACGAGGGCGGCGGCCAGTTCCGCAAGGAGACGATCTTCACCGGCCCGCACCCAGCCTACGGGCTCAACGGCATCGAGCTGGTGGACCTGGACCGCGACGGCGACCTGGACGCGGTCCTGACCAACGGCGACTCGCTGGCCGCCCCGTACCTGCTGCGGCCGGACCACGGCGTCACCTGGCTGGAGAACCGCGGCACCTACCCGTTCACCGCGCACCGGCTGGCGGACGTCTACGGGGTCGGCGGTCCGGCCGCGGCCGACTTCGACGGCGACGGCGACCTGGACGTGGCGTGCGTCAGCTTCCTGCCGGGCGAGTTCTTCCCGCAGCGGCGTCCGCTGCGGCTGGACTCGGTGGTGCTGCTGGAGCAGACCGCGCCGGGGAAGTTCGTCTGCCACACGTTGGAGACGGAGGCGTGCGATCACCTGAGCTGCGTCGCCGGCGACCTGGACGGCGACGGCAAGCCGGACCTGGTGGTCGGCGACTACGTCCGCGCCGGCCGCCCCGGTGGCGGGCTGATGCTCTGGCGAAACAAGACGGGAAAGCGGTAGAAGGGCCAAGCCCCGGCCTCCCGGCCGGGGCTCGCCGTTGCTGACTCGAACTCTACTTTGGCGGGCCGGTCGGCGCGCCGGGCGGGGGGCCGCCCTTGCCGGGCCGTCCGCCACCGCCCTTGGCACCCGTCGGCGGGCCGGCTGGCGGCTCGGCGCCGCCCTTGCCGGACCAGTACTGCTGGTAGGTGGCGTCGTCCACCTCCTCGACCTTGCCGCCGGTGAACCCGACCTGCTTCTTGCCGTCCTTGCCCACGGCCTCAAAGACGACCGGGGCCACGGAACCGCGGCCGCCGCCCACCTTCCAGCGGATCTTGAACGGCTGGCCGTCCCGCTCCGAGGTGAACGCCGCGTCCACGTTGCCGGGGTCGAAGCCCATCGTCCGGAGCCGTTCCGCGTCGTGCGCCTTGATGAACTCCTTGAACTCGGCCTCGTCCTTGGGGCCCTTGCCGCCCTTGCCGTTCTGGAACCCCGCGTAGAAGTTGCTCAGCCGCTGGATGTTGGAGGTGTTCATCTCGGCCAGCCGCTTGGCGTTCTCGTCGGTACACCCGACCAGCCCGGCCATCAGCGCCGCCGCCACCCCCGCCGGAACTAAACGTATCTGTAGCTTCATCAGTTGACTCCGTTGGAATGGGGGAGAGAAGTCCGGCCCGCGGACTACGTCCGCGGGCCGGGTCCGTCAGACCGGAAAGGCAACTACTGGTCGCTGTTTACGACTTGACCGTCGTCCCGCTTGCCGAGCCGGTACAACACGCAGGTGTTGTCGCTCCACCCCGAGTTGCCGCAGTTGCCGATGCTCATACGGAACGGCCGGACCGACCCGTCCCCGTACACCGCGTTGACGATGCCCGTGTGGGCCGAGCCGAAGCCGAATTCGTTGAACCGCCCGTCGCTGCCCTTCATCCAGTCGATCCGGACGCTGTCGTTGTCCTGCAGCGGCTTGATCCAGTTGCCGGCCAGCCGCATGTTCGGCCAGTCGGCCCCGTGGGACCAACCCGGCAGTTCCCACCAGTCCCAAACCTTGGGCGAATACTGCGAGGTCCAAACGGCCTTCTCGGCGATGGCGATAGTGTTGGACGTGCCGTCCGGGACGGCCCCGACCGACACCTTGCCGAACTTCTGGGTCAGGGCGGGGTTGTCGGACCGGTACTGGCCGCCCTTGACGAGCAGCCCCGAGAATGCCTGCGCGGTGTTCGAGGAGGCGGGCACGGTTGACTGCCAGTCCGAGGCGTTGAGCCACTCGACCATCACGCCGGCGTAGTCGTTCATGGCGTAGATCGACCCCCACGACGCCACTTCCGACCCCCGACCGCTGCCGCGGCTGGGGCACTGGAACGTCTTGACCGGCACCTCGGTCGGGGACTTACCCAGGGATGCGACCCAGGTGCTCACGCCGGTCGCCTCGGCGATCTTGTGCAGGTTGTCCTGCTCGATGTACGGCAGGATCTGGTACGCCCATCCGTTGGTCTGGAACCCGGCGGTCGAGGCCAAAACGCCCCACGCTTGCGACTGCCCCCCGGCGGTCGGCAGGTAGCCGTACGTCGAGTCGTGGTTGTGCAGGGCCAGGCCGATCTGCTTGAGGTTGTTCTGGCACTGGGTGCGGGCGGCGGCCTCCCGGACCTTCTGGACGGCGGGGAGCAACAGGCCGATCAGGATGGCGATGATCGCGATCACCACCAACAACTCAATCAGCGTGAACGCGGAACGACGATTCCTCATGGGAGAGTCCTCCGACACGACAGGGAAAAGAGGAGAGAAAAGCCATCACGGACGAAACGCGAGCGAGTCACCGATTTCCGGGGCGGCCGGCTATCCCGCCGCCCCGCCGGGTCGGGTCACCCGGAACTCCGCGACCTCCAGACCGAGGTCGGCTTCGAACGTATTGACGATCACCAGGAAGCCGACCTACGGGGCGACGAACTGGGAGGCATGCTTGTTGGCGAGCATATCCGCCGCCCGCACGTCCAGCAAGCGCCATCCGCCGGGCGCAGGGTCTTTCAAAAGTCCGGGCCGCCACGGAGGGCGGCCCCT
>DASSAT010000572.1:0-5372 GCA_035699305.1 Fimbriiglobus sp.
GGTTCTCGCCGGGATGCAGTTTACTCCCTGCGTCGCCACGGGGCAGGAAGCGGCGCTCGGGATCGAGTTGCACGTCGCGCCGGGCGGGAACGACTCCGCTGCGGGCACCGCGGCGCAGCCGTTCGCCACCCTGGAGCGGGCGCGGAATGAAATCCGCGCGATAAAGAAGGGCAAGGGTCTGCCGGCGGGAGGGGTTACGGTGTCGCTTCACGGCGGCCTGTATGAACTGGCGAGGACATTCGAGCTGACGGCGGGGGATTCGGGCACCGCGTCGGCACCCGTCACCTACCGCGCACGCAAGGGAGACGAAGTCCGGGTCTCCGGCGGCAAGCGTGTGACGGAGTGGAAACCCGTGACCGATAAGGCCGTGCTGGAACGACTCGATCCCGCAGCGCGCGGCCGGGTGGTGTGGGCGGACTTGCGCGCGCTGGGCGTGCGCGATTTCGGCGAGATGGGCGGCGGCTTCGGGCTGCGGGGCGGTCCCGGGCTGGAACTGTTTTACAACGACGAGCCCATGACGTTGTCGCGCTACCCCAATGACGGCTTCATCAAGATCACGAAAGTCGAAGGGATGACGGAGGTCGCGTTTGGGAACCGCAAAGGGCGCGCCGAGGCCATCTTTACCTACGACGGCGACCGGCCCACGCGCTGGAAGGACGAGAAGGATGGCTGGGTCCTCGGTTACTGGTTCCACGACTGGGCCGAGCAGCGGCAGCGGATCGAGTCGATCGACGCGGCGGCGAAGCGGATGACCCTCGCGAAACCGTATCACCACTACGGCTACCGCAAGGGCCAGTGGTTCTATGGCTTCAACCTCCTCTGTGAGATCGACCGGCCCGGGGAGTGGTATCTCGACCGCCAGGCGGGCGTCCTCTACTTCTGGCCACCTTCCCCCATCGAAAAAGGCCGGGCGACGGTCTCCGTGCTCAACAGCCTTGTCACCCTGGACAACGCGAAGCATGTGACGCTGCGGGGCCTCACCCTGGAAGCGGCGCGAGGCACGGCGGTCACCATGAACGGCGCCGCGGACGACAGGCTCGTCGGTTGTACCCTGCGCAACATCGGCAGCTGGGCCGTGAGAATCTCCGGCGTCAACAGCGGCGTCGTCGGCTGCGACATCTTCGGCACGGGTGACGGCGGGATCAGTCTCACCGGCGGCGACCGCCGGACGCTCACGCCCGCCGGTCTCTACGCCGAGAACAATCACATCCACGACTGGAGCCGGTGGAACCGGATGAACCGCCACGGGATCGCGCTCGGCGGCGTCGGCAACCGCGCCGCCCACAACCTACTTCACCACTCGCCCCACGCCGCCATCGACTTCCGGGGGAACGACCACGTCATCGAGTTCAACGAAATCCACAGCGTCTGTACCGAAGCGAACGATTCGGGCGCGATCTACGCGGGGCGGAACTGGACGATGCGCGGCACGGTGATCCGCCACAACTATCTGCATCACATCCGCGGCTTCCAGGACCGCGGCTGCATCGGCATCTACCTCGACGACATGTACAGCGGCACCGCCATCTCTGGCAACCTGTTCTACGATGTGACCCGCGCCGCCTACATTGGCGGCGGCCACGACAACAGCATCGAGAACAACATCTTCGTCGATTGTCAGCCGGCCGTGCACGTGGATTCGCGCGCCCTCGGCTGGGCGCACAAGTGGTCCGACGATTGGGTCAAAGAGATCCGCGAAAAAGGCACCCTCTCGGGCATCCGTTACGACCATCCGCCCTACAGTACGCGGTATCCGATGCTGCCCAAGATACTCGAGCAAGAACCGGCCGCCCCCACCGGCAGCATCATCGCGCGGAACGTGTTCCGGGGCGGCCGGTGGGACGAGGTCGATAAAAAAGCACTGCCCTACGTCAAGTTCCAGGACAACCTGCTGGACACCGACCCACTCTTCGTCGATGCCGCGAAAGGTAACTTCCAGTTGCGCGACGACTCACCCGCTTACAAGCTCGGCTTCCGGCGCATCCCCGTGGAGAAGATCGGCCTGGTCAACGACGGCACGCGTGCCTCGTGGCCGGTGCGGCACAATGTCCGGCCAAAGACCGAGTCACGGGATAAGCCGCGCTAGACAACGGACAGCCGCGGCAACCGGCCGTGGTGGCGGGCGCGCCCAGCAAACGGGTTGATACCCTGTTGCCCGACGCCGAAGAGAGAAGCTACTCGATCGGCCCCGTCGTCGGTTGGGTCCGCAATCCGGTTGCGGTCGTCCGCTCCTTCAGAATGGCCTCTGCGGCGTGGTGGCGGGACGTAACCCCCGGCTGGGGGATCAGCCCGCCGCCGAGGATCACTGCCGCCAGGGTTAGCACCACCACCTGCTCGCGCGGGGTGATCGCCAGCGACACCGCCGAGACGTGCCGGCTTCCGGTGAACAGCCGGAAGTATGCCCGCACAACCGCGATCCCGTTGACCGCCGCTGCCAGGATCACCGCCAGCCCGACCGCCAGGTTCGCCTCGACCGCGCCGTCCACTAGCAGTTCGGCCGACACGAACCCGAGCGTCCCCGGGAACCCGACACTTGCCAGCCCGGTCAACAAAAACCCGACCGCCAGGCCCGGCGAGTGCTCGTACAGGCCGTGGTAGTCGTCCAGCGCCAGCCGGCCGAACCGGGCCTCCAGTGCCCGCAGCATCAGCCCCAGCCCGCCCAGGGACAACATCACCGAGAACCACAGGCACAGTGCCCCGGTCAGGCTGATCGGGGTGACCAGCTCCAGTCCGACCAGCACCAGCGAGGCGTGGCTGAGGAACAGGTAGGCGAAGAACCGCCGGGCCTCCCGCTGCACGACCGCCATCCCGGCGGCGTACACCGCCGTCACCAGCGACGCGACCACGATGGACTGCAACACCCACTCCGGCGCGACCGGTAGCACCAGCCGCACTGCCGCGTACGCCCCGGCGATCGGGGTGACGTACAACAGCGCGGTGGCGAACGTGGTGTGCTCGAACAGGTCGGCCACCCATAGGTGGGCCGGCACCACCCCGCTGCGGACCAGCACCGCTGCCAGCAGCAGCGCCGACCCGCCGGCCACGGAGTCCGACTCGACCAGCACCCAGCCGGCGGCCAGAAGCCCGACGAACAGCGCCATGTGCAACGCGTACACCCGGGTCGGCTTGCCGCGCTGGACCAACTCCGCGTAGGGCGGGATCGTCGAGGCCGCCATCAGGGCGATCAGGAGCCACGGGTCGGAGCAGCCGAACGTCGCCAGCCGGACCGTCTCGCCGACCAGCAGCCAGCCGAACGACATCCGGGCGGCCTTGGTCCGGGCTGTCGCCAGCACGGTTAGAAAGTGCAGCAGCGCCACCGCCGGCACAAGCGGGGCGCTCAGCCCGTCCAGTGTCAGCGGCGACCGGACGGCTGTCTCGTAGCCCAGGTAGAACCCCAGCCACGCCAGCAGTGAGCAGCCGAGCGCCGCCCCGGCCACGGCCAGGCACCACCGGCCGGCCCGGTAGGGATTGCCGCGCACCCGGCTGACGAACACCGCACCCACCAGAGGGACGAGGATCGACAGTTCCAGCCAGGGCAACAGGAGCGGGTTCATACGGTCAACTCGTCGAGCGGTTGTTCGGTGTGCGGAGGCACCTCGTCGGACTCCCGGGACGACCGGCCGGCCAGGGCGTCCGTCCCGCGCCGCTCCAGGGCGTCGAACCACCGGAACAGCTTGACGAACGGGCCGGCGAAGTAGGTGTTCAGGATCGCGTCCAGGTAGCCGCGCTCCAGGGCCAGCCGGTATACCCACGCCCGGCCCTGCTCGGGGAGCAGCCGACCCCAAAGCCCCCGCGGCCGGGGCCGGTGCTCGCCCAGCGCGTTCTCCAGCAGGTGGTAGTCGTGCATCAGCGTCGGCGCTCGCAGGAACTGGAGCGTCCGCAGGCAGGCGTGGCCGATCAGGTGGACCAGGGCGAGGTAGTGCAGGCCCAGCCCGACCTCCGCGACGATGATCCCGACCTGGGTGAGCGAGGCGAACGCCAGGGCCGACTTGATGTCCGCCTGGACCCGCCCGCACAGGTAGCCGTACACCGCCGTGACCAGCCCGAGGACGACGACCGCCGCCGCCAGCCCCGGGGCGGCGTCCAGGATCGGGCTGACCCGCAGCAGCAGGTACACCCCCAGGTGGACCGACAGCGCGCCGTAGAAGACCGCGCTGGACGGGGTCGGCCCCTCCATCGCCCGCGGCAGCCAGCCGGAGAACGGCACCAGCGCCGACTTCCCGGCGACCGCCACGAGCAACAGCCCGCCGATGATGTAGGCTTGACTTTCGGTCAGGGCAGCTTGCCCGTGGGGCCACGGGCCGGACCCGAGCATCTGGTCGAAGTCCCCCTCGCCGGTCATACGGTGCATGACCACCGCCGCCAGCACCAGCGCCGCGTCGGACACCCGGTAGATCACCCACACCCACAGCCCGTTGCGGACCGGGGCCGGCCGCTCGTGGAAGTACGCCACCAAGAGTGCCGACGAGAGCCCGACCAACTCCCACCCGGCGAAGAGCGTCTCGATGGTGCCGGCCAGGGCGGTCAAAACCATGCCGGCCAGGAACACCGCGTACAGGACGAAGAACCGGTTGAACCCCCGCTCGCGGTGCAGGTATTGGCTGGCGAACGCCCCGATGGTGCCACACAACACGAACGTGAGGATGCAGAACGGCACTGACAGCCGGTCGAAGACGAACTTCACCGAGTAGTGGAAGTGCGGCACGGCCACCCAATCGCCCAGCGACACCGGGACATACCGCACGCCGCTGACGAGCATGTGGGCCAGCAGGGCCAGCGACGCTACCAGCCCGACGACGGTGGCCGCGTGGCAGAGGCGGGCGGTCACGGCCTCAGAGGGCGGGCGGCCCACGAGCGAGGCTGCTCCGAGGACAGCCAGCAGTGCCAATGGGGCGGCGACGACCGACAGGACCAGGATCGAGACTACGAAGTCGGTTTCGGGCATGGGTTCGTGTCGCGCCGACAGGACAATTGATTACTTGGGGACGATCTGGGCGAACTCCAGGTGATCGCGCCAGCCGCGGTACCAGTCCACCGACGATGCCGCCCGGGGTAAGTGATCGACCGTCGGCCGGTACGGGTGGAACGCTCCGTCGCGGTAGACCTGGATCGTCGGCGATCCCGGGTCGAGGAGGGCGAGGTAGGCCCAGCGGTTGCGGAAGAGCCGCTCCATCTCCGGGTTGCGGCCCAGGACCGCGAGCATCGTCTCCGGCGTCGTCTCGATGACGAACAGCTGGCGGACCGGCTCGTGGAGCTCAACCATCTGCCACGGCAGACCGGTCCGCAGGTCGCTGGCTGCCCCGTCCATCACCCCCACCAGTGAGGTGATGTTGTGCGGCAGCTTCGTCCCGCACCCGTAGCCGGGGTTGTCC
>DASSAT010000573.1:0-3467 GCA_035699305.1 Fimbriiglobus sp.
CGGACCACGCCACGGCCGAGGACGCCTTCCAGGCGGCGTTCCTGGCGCTGGCCCGGAACGCCGGAGCGGTCCGCGACCGGGCGGCGGTGGCCGGATGGCTGCACGCGGCGGCGGTCCGGGTGGCGCGGAAGGCCCGCACCCGCTCGGCCCGCGCCCGGCGTGCCCCTGTGGTGGCTCCGCGGTCGCCGCGCAACCCCCTCGACACGTTGACCGGCCGGGAGCTGCTGGCCCTGATCGACGAGGAGATCGCCCGGCTGCCGGAGGGGCCGCGGGCGGCGGTGGTGGCGTGCGTGGTGCAGGGCTTATCCCAGGAAGCCGCGGCGCGACGACTCGGTTGGTCGCCCGGGTCGTTGAAGGGTCGGCTGGAGCGCGGCCGGGAGAAACTGCGGCGGGCGCTGGTCCGCCGCGGGGTCGCGCCGACGGCAGTGCTGGCCGCGGCGACAGGGGCAGCGCGGGCGGTCCCGCCGGACTTGTTCGCGTGGGCGGTGGAGGCGTCCGGCGGGTCCGCCCCGGCGGCGGTGGCGGAACTGGCGTCGGTGGTGGGGGCGCCGGTTTGGGTGAAGTCGCTCGCCCTGCTCGGCGTGCTGACGGCGACCGGGGTGGCGTGTACGGTCCTCGCCGCTGGGCCGCCGGCCGCGCCCCCCGACCCACCGCGGCCGCAGCCCCGCGAGTCGGCCGGCCGGGTCGATCGGTTCGGCGACCCGCTCCCCGACGGGGCGGTGTTGCGGCTGGGAACGATCGGGTTCAAGGTGCCCAACGTGGGCGGCGTCGGGTTCCGGGCGAACGGCGAACTGGTCGCCCTCGGCGGCTCGCCGCTGACGCTCTACCGCTGGCCGTCGCTCGACTCCGCGACCCCGAAGACGATTGCGATCAGCGATCAGACAGTCTCACGTCGCGCCCTGTCGCCGGACGGACGATTCGCTGCGGCGGTGCGGAACCAGCGGTTGACGGTGTGGGACATCACCGGTGAGCGGCCGGAGAGCGTGCTGTCCCGGGAAGCGCTCGGCGTCGATCGGCTGACCTTCTCCCCTAAGGGTGAGTGGCTGGCAATGAACGAAGAAGGTAACAGCGTGGGGCGTCTGCACCTCTGCTACCTGCCGACGAAAGCGTGGCGCGAACTACCGGTCCGCACGACCTATGTTGAGTCGCTGTCCTTCACCCCGGACGGCAAGCGATTCGCCGTCGTCAGCGTCATGAACGTGTGGGTAGTCGATACCGCCACAGGCCAGGAGGTGATGAAGACGACCGCAAAGGGCTACCGGCCGCAGTGGGCCGGCCTCAACCCGGCCGGCGACACGCTCGCCATCCTGCCGATGGGGTTTCTCGGCGGCAAGCCGCCGGAGGTTCGGTTCCTGTCGGTCCCGTCCGGCGAGCCGACGGTCGGCCTCACGCCTCCGCCCGCCGTATCGGCCGGGTGGGTCTCGTTCGCCCCGGATGAGAAGTCGCTCCTGGTGAGTGGCAACCCCGGGGTGCGGTGGTGGGACCCGGTCAAGAAGGTGATGGTCCGCACCCTGACCGGGCCGGCGGATGACCCGCCGGTCTTCTCGCCGGACGGCCGGCGCCTGGCATCTCATAGCCGAAACGCTGTCCTGGTTTGGGACGCGGCCACCGGTGAGCCGGTCCGCCCGGACGTGGACAGCGCGGGGCATCGGGACGCGATCCTGGGTGTCGAGGTCAGTCCTGACGGGCGGCGGATCGCCACCAACGGGCTGGACCGTGAGGTGCTCGTCTGGACAGCGGACACCGGGAGGCTCCTCTGCCGGATCAACGCCATCTGGGGTAACGACCAGCTCGTTGCGTTCACGTCGGATTCCCGCTCTGTCGTCACCGTTGCCGACGACTACGTGACGCCGATCCTTTGCGACGCGACCACGGGGCGGGTGATCCGTCGGTTCGCCGTGCCGGAGGATCGGGCCGGGAAGGAACACACGGTCTACGTCAGTCTGTCGGCCGACGGCAAGACGCTGACCACGCACGCCGGAGCCACCACCGCTGGCAAGCCCGGTTCCCTCGTCCGGTGGGACGTGGACACGGGGAAGCCAATCGACCGGACCGAGTTACCGTCGCGGATGCTCGATGAAATCGCGCGGACCGTGTTCTCCCCGGACGGTCGGTGGGTTGTCCGGTACGGCAAGGTGTCACGGTTCGGGGCGGCGGAGTCGTTCGAGATCGTGCCGCCGTCGGAGGGTGGGCTTTTCTCGGCCCAGTTCTCCGCCGACAGCCGGCTCGTCGCTCAGCCGCGGATGTTCCGCAGTCAGGCCAAGTACGACCCGACCCGCGATACCGTGATCGTCTTCGACCTGACGAGCCGGAAGAAACTTGCCGAGTTGCCCACCGGCCAGCCCCAACGACTGGCGTTCTCCCCGGACGCCCGGACGCTGGCCGTCGTCGGCCGCGACGACATCGCCCTGTGGGAACTGGCCAGCGGTAAGCGGGTCCGGCGGTTCGGGGTCGGCGGCGGGCGGATCACCCGACCCGGGGCGATCGCGTTCACGCCGGACGGCCGACGGCTCGTCACGGGGCACGACGACTGCACCGCTCTGGTGTGGGACCTCACCGGCACCGGTCGCGCCTCGGTCGCATCAGCGAACCAACTCAAGACGTGGTGGGACGCGCTGGCCGGGGCCGACGCCGGTGCCGCGTACCGGGCCGGGTGGGAGTTGAGTGATCGGCCGGGGCAGGCGGTCGCGCTCCTCCGCGAGCGGTTGAAGCCGGTCCGCCCGACCCCCGCCGAGACGGTCAACGCACTCGTGCGGCGGCTCGACGCGACCGCGTTCGCCGACCGGGAGGCGGCCGAGCGGGCGCTGCGCGACCTGGGAGACGCGGCCGTGCCAGCCCTGCGCGCGGCGATCAAGGGCGAACTGTCCGCCGAGCAGCGGCAGCGGGTCGAGGCGGTGTTGCGGGACGCCGACGTGACGGCCTTACCCCCCGGCGACCGGCTGCGGGCGGTGCGGGCGGTGGCGGTGCTGGAGCGGGTCGGGTCGGCCGAGGCGCGGGCGCTGTTGGCCAAGTGGGCGGACGGACTCGCGTCGGCCCGGCTGACGCGAGAGGCGAAGGCGGCGCTCGCCCGGGTGCGGTGAGTCCGATACACTCACGGGGCCGGACCCGCCCGCCATTCCAACGAGGGTCTCTACCGTGTCTCGCCGCCTGTTCGCCCTTCTCGTCGTCGCCGTGCTCGCCGGGTCGGCCGTCGCCCAGGCTCCCGCCCCGCCGCCCGCCCTGACGAACTACGTCGCCAAGGCGGACCCGTCGTTCGCCTGGAAGCTGGTCGCCAACGACGACACCCTGGCCGGCAAGGTCTATACCATCGACCTGACCTCGCAGACCTGGCACGGCGTGACGTGGGAGCACAAGCTCCAGGTGTACGTGCCCAAGGGGTCGAAGCCGACCGCGACGATGGTGCTGTGGAACCAGGGCGGCACCCCGAGCCGGTCGAGCAGCGCCCTCGGGCTGGCGATCGCCGAGCG
>DASSAT010000574.1:0-3554 GCA_035699305.1 Fimbriiglobus sp.
GGCGGTGGTCAACGGGCTGGGGGACGTGGCCGCGAGCCTGGTCGTCGGGATGTTGTTCCGGTACGTCGGCCCGGCGGCGGGACTCGGTTACGCGGCCTTTGCCATGATGGCGGGAGCGGTCTGGATGGCACTCAACGCAAATGGCAAAACGCAAAACGCAAAAAGTTAGAACCCTGTCCGGTCCTACTTTTTGCGTTTTGCGTTTTGCCTTTTGCGTTATGGCAGCGCCACGTTGGTCATGCGGAACGGCACCTCGACGGTGGCCGGCTTGTTGCCGATCACGGTCAGCGTTGCCGGCGGGCCGACGTCCGGCCGCTTGGCGAAGACTAGCTCCACCTCCGCCGTCTGGCGGATGCCGTCGTCGGAGGTGCTCGAACTCTGCGTCATCGGCTGCGGGATCGGCCGGCCGGCCGCGTCGGTGAACTTGAACCGCACCCGCCCCGTCCCCGACCGACCCGCCAGGTCCTCCAGCAGCATCAGGTTGTTGAACCCCAGCCCGCGGCGGCCGAGCCGCTGGAGCGTCCACGGATTAGGCCCCTCGGTCCGCAGCTTGAGGCTCACCCGGCCGTCGGGCAGCGCCTTGTAGTCCACCAGCGTGTACCGCGTGCCATACGGCCCCAGGGCGGTCGCGCCGGCCGCCTTCGACAGGTGGCCGACCGTCGCTAGCGTCTGGTCGGTCAAGGTGATCTCGCCGACCACCACCCCCTCGAACACCCGCAGCGACCGCACCGACCGGTCGTCGGTCCGCAGGGTGATCGGCACCACCCGCGGGTTCGGCTGGGCCTGACCGTTGAGCGCCGGGTAGGAGGAGAACTCGCCGCCGATGAACACCGCCTGGGCCTGCATGCCGCCGAGGAAGATCGCCTGCTGGTAGCCGCCCAGCCCGGGCGACCGCGGCTCGGGCCGGTGCGAGGCGGTGACCGGCCGGCCGGTCTCGTCCTCCGCCCGCAGCACCCGGACCGCCGCCACCTCGTCCCACTTCACCCCGGGCAGCGGCGTGACGTCCAGGTTCAGCACCACCTGCCCGGCCCCGCGGATCACCCGGTTGCCCGGGAACGCGGCCGGCAGCGCCAGCACCCGCACCGCGGTGGACCGGTCGCCCGGCAGCGGGGCGGCCTTGCCGTCGGCCAGCACCACCGGCACCCGCCCGGCGGCCGGGGCCGGCGTCGGCCCGGGGATCGAGTACGCCACCCGCCGCCGGCCGATCCGGGGCGTCGCCGGGTCCTCGGGTTCGAGCGTCTCGTGGAACACCTCGCGCAGCCCGGCCGCCCGGCAGAACGCCTCGACCGCCTCCCAGGCCGGCAGTTCGCCGGTCTTGACCGTGACCGGCCGCAGCGGATCAGCAACGCCGGTCTGGTCGAGGGTCAGCGGCACGCCGGTCTTCGTCCGCAGGTCGGCCAGGGCGGCGCCGAGCGGCACCCGGTCGTAGTCGAGCTTGACCGCCTTCGGGGCCAGGAGGGTGAGCGTGTCGGCGGACCGCCGGAGCTGTTCGACCAGGTCGGCGGCGCGGCGGCGGGTCTCCGGGTCGGGGTGGACGGCGGCGGCGGCGGTCAGCGTGTCCAGGGCGGCGGGGCCGAGCCGCAGCAACTCCCGCGACGCCGCCTCGCGTTCGGCGAACGAGTCGGCCCCGAGCCGGGCGACCAGCTTGCCGACGGCGGCGGGGGGTTCGGCGGCCGGCGAAAGGTAAGCCGTCAGCCCGACGGCCAGGAAGGCTCCGAGCGCTCGCCGCATGGGGGTCGGTCCTTGAGGTGTGGGTGGCACGGGTGTGCCGCCTCGAACTACTGTACCGGCGGGACGGGGGCCGACACAAGCGGCTAGACGGTAACGGGCGGTAACAAGTTCCGCGATCCGGCAAGGTCTGCCGGTCCCACAGAATTGATCCACAGATTTCGCAGATTCCACAGATGAGAAGACGGATAAGAAGAGAGAGTTGGATGAAGGGAACTGAACTCTCTCTTCTGACTTCAAAATCAGTCCTCTTTGCTTTGTCTTCTAATCTGTGGAATCTGCGTAATCTGCGGATCGTTTACGCCCCTGGACGGCGTTCGCCCCCCGGATATCATGGTAGTTTCCCACGCGCCAGGTCCGGCCGGCTCGCCGGCGACGAGTGACGGCGCTCCCCACGCACCGCGGACACAAGAGAGAATCCGCCATGCCGCTCGGACTGTTGGGGTACAAGGTCGGGATGACCCAGGTGTTCGCCGCCGACGGGGCGGCGGAGCCGGTGACGGTGATCGAGTGCGGCCCGTGCCCGGTGTTGCAGGTCCGCACGCCGGAGCGCGACGGGTACTCGGCCGTGCAGCTCGGGTTCAAGGACAAACCGCGCAAGAACGCCATCCGGGCGGAGCAGGGGCACGTCGCCGCCGGGCTGAAGTCGAAGCGCAAGGAGGCCCGGCAGAAGGCCGGCGTGCAACTGTTGCCGAAGGCCGACGTCGAGCCGCAGCGGCACGTCCGCGAGTTCCGGGTGGACGCCCCGACGGTGACGGTCGGCCAGAAGCTGACGGTCGGCGAGGTGTTCGGCGAGGTGAAGGCGGTGGACGTAATCGGCACGTCCAAGGGCCGCGGGACGCAGGGCGTCATGAAGCGGCACAACTTCGCCGGCCTGCCGGCGGCGCACGGGGCCAAGAAGGTCCACCGTCAGGCGGGTTCCACGTCGTCGCTCGGCTCGAACCGCGGCAGCGGCCGGCCGAAGAAAGGCTTGAAGCGGGCCGGCCGGTACGGCAACGAGCGGGTGACGATCCGCAACCTGGCGGTGGTGAAGGTGGACGCGGAGAACAACCTGCTGTTGATCCGCGGCGGCATCCCGGGCTTCAACGGCGCGCTGGTGATGGTGCGTCCGACGAACAAGCACGGCAGCCGCCACGGCATCGCCGTCGCCGAGCAGGGCAAGGCCCGCGTCGTGATCCAGAAGGGCAAGAAGTAACGCCGGCCACTGGTATCGCGCATCACACGGGGGCTGATCGGCCCCCGTGTTTGTTTCCGCAGACTTCTCGTTCCCACGCTCTGCGTGGGAACGAGGAATGGTTCTGCCGGGCTACCGGGTGTAGGGTTGGACCGTCACCAGTCCGGGGACGACCCGGTAGTGCTTGTCGTTGAACGTGCACAATTCGGCGGGCAGCCCGACCGCGACGGCCGCGATCAGGGCGTCCAACAGACCCAACCCGTGCGACAGGTGGAACGTCGTGAAGTCGGCCAGCGCCTTCTGGCAGTCGGCGGTTGTCGGCCAGACCACCGGCAGCGGGGTGGTCAGCCGCAACGCCTCCCGCACCTGCCGGGCGTCCTTGGCCCCTGGATCAACTCCATGACCACCAACCCGGGCACCGACGGCAGGTCCGTCAACCCCGCGAACCAGGCCAGGGCGGCGGCGCGGCCGCGCTGCACGTCGATCAGCACGTCGGTGTCGAGAACGAGCATGGCGATCACGCCCCGCGGCGTTGGGCCTGCTCGCGGAGTTGTCGGGCGTGGGCCTGGCTGTCGGTGATCTCCGGCCGGCTGCCGACCAGACCCTCGGCCCGCCAGAAGGCGACCAGGTCTGCGCCGCTGCGGACCGTGGT
>DASSAT010000575.1:0-10887 GCA_035699305.1 Fimbriiglobus sp.
GATGTCGCGGCTGTCTCGCCGGACGGAAAACGGATGACCGTCATCGGCGAGGCGCCGGGTAAGAAGGTGATGAGTGACGGAGACTACTGTCTGCGGGTGTTCGACTTCCCGACCGGCAAGGAACTCGCCCGGTTCAAACTGGAGTACGAGTGGGGCCGGGATTCCTTGGCTTACTCCCCCGACGGTAAGACTCTGGCCTGCGGCGGCGAACGGGGCTGTTCCCTCATCGACCCGGCCACGGGCACGGTCCTGCGGCGCCTGACGGGTCGAGCGATGCGGGTCTCCTTCTCGCCGGACGGGAAGCTCCTGGCCGCGGCCGCCGGACCCCGATTACGGCTCTGGGACATGACCGCCAAGAGGGAGTTGCATGACCAGTTCGGCGACTTCCCCGCACCGGTCTGCCGCGATCCGTATATACCCCAGGCCGCGTCGGCAGTCTCCGCGGACGGGCGGCTGGTGGCGGCAGTGGACGCGGCCACCCGAGACCTCATGCTCTGGGACACGACCAATGAGCGGCTGGTCCGCCGGATACCGCTGAACGGAAAGGAGTGGTATCTCCAGGAACTGGCCTTCACGGCCGACGGGCAGGGACTGGTGGCCCGCACAGGCGAAGGGTTCATCCGTGCCTGGGAAATCGCCACTGGGGCGGAGCGGAAAGCAATTGAGCTGAACCATACACTCCTGCCGCTCGCTGATCCGATCCCCCAGCGGTTATCACCGGACGGGCGGTGGGTGCTCACGGCCGACCCCGAGCGGAATGAGGCATTCGCCATCTGGGACACCACGAACGGGAAAGTTCGGTACCGACACCCGCTACAGGCCGACGATTGGATGGACCTTGGCTCCCGCGGTTGGTCAGTCGATGGGTCAACGATGGTCCTGGATGGGAAAAAAGGTTTGGCGATCATAGCGGTCGAGTCGGGTCGGGTCCGCGCTCGGTTGCCGGGCGGTATTCACTCGCCCAGGAGCGGAGCGGCGATCTCGGCGGGCGGCCGACTGGTGGCCGCCTGGAAGGAACCCCAAGCCGCAGACCAAAAGGACGAGCGGCTCGCCGTCTGGGAGGTGGCGACCGGCAAGGAAGTCGCCATCGTCCCGGCCGGGTCGGCGCGACACCTGGCGTTCGGGCTGGGCGGCCGGGTGTTGGTGGTCAACGATGACGTGAAGGGCTTGCGGGTGTGGGACCTGGCCACGGGTCAGGAACGACCCCGGTTCCCGGACGCCGTCCCGCGGTCCAAGTGGTGGTATAGCCGGGCGCAGGGACTGCTCACCACGCCCGACGGCATGCGGGCGGTGGCCGTACAGCCCGACGGCACCGCCCTCGTCTGGGACCTAGCCGCGACCGCCCCGTCCTCGGAGAAGTGGACCCGCAAGCAGTTGGCCGCGTGGTGGGTGGACCTGGCCAGCGCGGACGCCGGGCGGGCGTGGCGGGCGATCTGGCGGCTGGCCGAGGTGCCGTCCGACGACCTTGTCCCGTTCCTCCGCAACTCCCTCAAGCCGACCACGCCCAATGCCGCAGCCGTCCGGCGGCTGATCGCGGACCTGGACGCCGCCGACTTCACGGTCCGGGACAAGGCGTCCCGGGAGTTGGTGCGTCAGGGGCCAGAGGTGATCCCGGCGGTCCGGCAGGCGCTCAAGGACGCCCGCTCGGGCGAAGCCCGGCAGCGGTTAGAGACCATCCTGAAACGGCTGGAGCACCACCGGCTGCGCCCCGCCCGGCTCGTCGCGGTGCTGGAGCGGGTCGGGTCGGCGGGCGCCCGCAAACTGCTGACCGAGTTGGCCGGCGGGCCGGCCGATGCCCCGGAGACGCGAGAGGCGAAGGCGGCCCTGCGGCGGTTGTCCAAGTGAGCGCGGCGACCGTCTCACGATCCGCCCGTCTCGGCCGTGAGCACCAGCCGGACGCCGACCGCCTCATACGCTTGCTGGATCGACCACCACGACGCCCGGACCGAACGCCGCCAGCCGGGCGAAGTGGCCCACATTGAACGTCAGCAGATGCGATACCCCGTGGACATGGCAGACCGCCACCAACCGGGCATCGTGAACCTGTTTGCCGATGACTCCCAACGCTTCCACCAGCGCCTTCCAGGCTGGGAAGATGTCCGGCGTCTCCACCAGCAGTGGGAATGTCGCCTCGAAGGCCGCAGCCTTCGCCTCGGCGTCCACGACTGCCAGCCCCAGCCCGTTCGCCGCCACGGGGCGGGTGGCCATGTTGCGGAACTCGACCAGGTTCTGTGGGGTGACGTGCAAAACTTCGCCGCGGCGGTGCAACTCCACAACGGCTCGGCCGGCGACCGCGTGGAATGCGTCGGCGGTGTTTGCCAGCCGCGCCAGGACGCTCGTGTCGATCAAGTGGGCCACTACTCGTACAGCCCCTCGCTGCTGACGGCCGAGTGCGGCAGGGAGACGCCACAATCCGACGCGGCCCCGAGCAGCCGACGTTCCCACTCGTCTCGCGGCTGGATCGGTTGGGCCAGGAACCGCTCCCGGAGCGTCTTCAACGCTAGCTCCTCCGGGGCGACCTTCAGTTGGCGGGCCTGCTCGGCCAGAGCCGCCTCCAAGTTCGGGTCCAGATTGAGTACCATCGCCAGCGCCTCCGAATGTCTGTCGTCAGGCTAACCTCCGTTGGTGCCGCCGCAACGCCGGGCGGGTCGCGGCCTGCCCTCGACTGTTTTCCCGTCATCCGACCGCGTCGCCCGTCTCGGCTGTGAGCACCAACCGGACGCCGACCGCCGCGGCGTACCGCGCGAGCGTCTGGTAGGTCGGGTTGGTGTACGCCCCCGTCTCCAGCCGGGAGATCGTCTCCGCTGCCAGCCCGGTCCGCCGGGCGACCTCCGCCGCCGACAGCCCCGCCGCCTCCCGGGCCTTACAAAGTTGGACCACGAAGTCCCGCAGGGTGGAGTAGAACGGCGCGGCGTCGGTTGTATCGTAGTCCACTGGCGGTCCCTCCACCCCCAGTTGGTTATCGACTATCGCCCTGGCGCGAATCTCGTCGAGCTTGGCCTGCTGCGCAGGGGTCAACTGAGGATGGGCACGGGGTTCGGTCGGCATGGCTCAACTCCTAACTCGGGGCGGTCTCATAGGCCGTCACCGGGTAGACGATCGGCGGCTCGTCGCTCACCTCATCCCAGGCAACGAAGATGTGCCGGCCGGTCGAGGTCCACCCTTGCCGGCACGGCCGACCCGACGACCGGCTCGTTTCTCTCGGCAGCGTCTCGTTCAGCAACACCTCGTCCACCTCGTCGGGTGTCAGACCGTGTTCGGCAACGTGGGCGGTGTTGCCGTCCGGGTCGTCGGGATCGTCCCAGATCACCTGAACGTCGGACACTCGGCACCTCAAGCAGGGGATGAAGCCAGTGGCTACCCGCCCGTCTCGGCCGTGAGCACCAACCGGACGCCGACCGCCGCGGCGTACCGGGCGAGCGTCTGATAGGTCGGGTTGGTGTACGCCCCCGTCTCCAGCCGGGAGATCGTCTCCGCTGCCAGCCCGGTCCGCCGGGCGACCTCCGCCGCCGACAGACCCGCCGCCTCCCGCGCCTTGCGGAGTTGGACCACGAAGCTCCGTAACTCGAAGTAGTACGGGGTGGCGTTCGCCAACTCTTCAGGGGTCAGGATTTCCTCGATCTTCTTCCCGACGAGGTTCGCCCGCACCTCCTTTTCCCGTTCGCGGAAGTCGGCGAGCTTGGCCTGAAGTTCGGGCGGTAGGTCGGATGGCTTCACGCGAGGCATGGGTGTCTCCGGGTCAGGGTCGGGCGCGGGGTGGCACCTTGAAGGCGGTGATGGGACGGATGACCGGCGGGTCCACGTCGGGGTACTCTTTCCACACGACGATGATGTGGAGGCCGGTCGGGGTCCACCCGAACTTGCAGGGCAGCCCACTGGAATGGCTGACCGTCGCCGGGATTGAATCGTCCAAAAGCACGGCGTCCACCTCGTCGGGTGTCAGCCCGTGGAGGGCGACGTGGGCGGTGTTGCCGCCTGGGTTGTCGGGATCGTCCCAGATCACCTGCACGTCGGACACTCGGCACCTCGGCGCGGAACCGGTGATAACTGCATCATCTCATCAATGACATAAAAGTCAATATAGCTCGCTGGGCGCGGCCCGGGATGCCTGTACAATTGACGAGATCACCCCCGAGGGAAGGTGCCTCCGTGGCTTCGCCCGCGCTGCCCCGCGACCTGACGGACCTGATCGCCCGGCACTGGGGGTTCCGGTCGCTGCGGCCGCTCCAGGAGCGGGCCATCACCGCCGTGCTCGCCGACCGCGACGCCCTCGTCGTCATGCCCACCGGCGGCGGCAAGTCCCTCTGCTACCAGGCGCCCGCCGTCCACCGCGGCGGCGCCTCCGTCGTCGTCTCCCCGCTCATCGCCCTGATGAAGGACCAGGTCGATTCCCTCCGCCGGATCGGCGTCAACGCGATCCGCTTCGATAGCACTCAGACCGCCGCCGAGCGCGACAACTCCACGGCGGCGCTCGTCGCCCGCGAGGCGCCGTTGGTCTTCGTCTCCCCGGAACGGCTCGCGCTGGACGGGTTCGTCGGGTTCCTGAACACCTCCGGCGGGGTGCGCGCCATCGCCGTCGATGAAGCCCACTGCATCAGCCAATGGGGGCACGACTTCCGCCCGGAGTACCGCCAACTCGGCCGGCTCCGCGAGCTGTTCCCCGGCGCCGCCGTCCACGCCTTCACCGCCACCGCCACCGACCGCGTCCGCCACGACATCGTCGCGCAGCTGCACCTGCGCGACCCGGACATCATCGTCGGCGACTTCGACCGGCCGAACCTCATCTTCCGGGTGCTGCCGCGGATCGACGTGAGCCGGCAGGTGTGCGAGGTCCTGGACCGCCACAAGGGGCAGGCCGGCATCGTCTACTGCCTGCGCCGCAAAGACGTGGACGCCCTCGCCGGGATGCTGGCGAACCAGGGCTACCCGGCGGTCGGCTACCACGCCGGCATGGAGCCGCACGACCGCAAGCACGCGCAGGACTTCTTCGCCCGGGACGAGGCGCCGCTGATCGTCGCCACGATCGCCTTCGGCATGGGGATCGACCGGCCGGACGTGCGCGTTGTCCTGCACACGGCGATGCCGAAGTCCGTCGAGCACTACCAGCAGGAGACCGGCCGGGCCGGCCGCGACGGGCTGCCGTCGGAGTGCGTGCTGCTCCATTCCGGCTCCGACGTGGTGTCGCAGAAGTTCATGATCACGCGATCGGCGGTCGAGAACGGGGCCAGCCCGGAGTACGTCGCCTCGGCGCTGGCGCACCTCAACGACATGGACCGCTACGCCCGCGGCGCCACCTGCCGGCACAAGGCGCTGGTGACGTACTTCGGCCAGGGGTACGAGCGGCCCAACTGCGCGGCCTGCGACGTGTGCCTCGGCGACACGCAGGACGTGCCGGACGCGACCGTGACGGCGCAGAAGATCCTCTCCTGCGTGGCGCGGGTGAAGGAGTCGTTTGGCGTCAACCACGTCGTCGCGGTGCTGCGCGGCGAGGACACCGAGACCGTCCGCCAGCGCGGCCACGACCAGCTCACCACCTACGGCCTCTTGAAGGGGACGCCGAAGGCGACCTTGCGTGACTGGGTGTTCCAGCTCATCGGCCAGGGCGTGCTGGTGCAGGACGGGACCGAATATCCGCTGCTGAAATTGAACAAGGCGTCCTGGGAAGTCATGCACGGCAAGCGGTCGGTGCGGCTGATCGAGCTGGCGCGCGGGGAGAAGAAGTCGCGGCCCGCCCCGGCCGGCCCGTCATTCCCGGAGGCGGACGGCCTGGCCGACGTCGATGCGGAGCTGTTCGAGCGGTTGCGGCAGCTGCGGCGCGAGCTGGCCGCGGCCGAGAGTGTGCCGCCGTACCGCGTCTTCCCGGACACGGTGCTGATCGCCCTGGCGCGGGTGCGGCCAACCACCCCGGACGGCATGAAGCAGGTCAGCGGCGTCGGCGAGGTCAAGCTGCGGGCCTACGGTGCGCGGTTCCTGGAGGCCATCCGCGGGTACGCCGCGGAGCACCCGGCCCCGCCGCCGCGCCCGACCGGCCCCTCGACCGTCGCCGCCGCGGCAAGGCGTCAGACGGCGTTCGCCCTCTTCCGCGACAAGACCGCCATCCCCGACGCGATGCACCAACTCAAGCTCGCCCGGTCCACGGTCAGCGACTACCTGGCGCAGTACATCCTCACCGAGCGGCCCGCCGACATTTCAACGTGGGTGGCAGACGACGTGTACCAGGAGGTCGCGGCCGCGGCGAAGGAGGTCGGCACCGAGAAGCTCAAGCCGATCTACCTGGCGCTCAACGAGCAGGTGCCCTACGACGACATCCGGCTAGTGCTGGCCCACCTGGCGGCCACGAACGCCACTTCGTAGGTCGGGCTGAGTCTTCGAGGCTCGACGCTTCGTTCACCCCTCCCCCCGGCCCCTCCCCGAAGCGGGGAGGGGAGGAAGAAAACTCTGGCTCCCCCTCCCCGCTTCGGGGAGGGGGATGGGGGGAGGGGTTAAGCACCCCACCCCTTCCCCGAATCGAAAAGGGGAGGAAAACCACAACCCTCCGTCACCCGGCGTCACTTCTTCCGCTTGTACACGATCGTGAACGCCGGCTCCTTGCCGTCGCCCATGTACATGCTGAAGTGGATGGTGTCGTCGTCCGGCATGTGGGACACCGACTTCCACTTGGTCGGCTTGCCGTCCATCCCGGGGCCGTCCCCGGTCATGGTCATCGACTTTTTCGCCTTGTCGTAGGTCCCCTCCATCACCATCGGACTGGTGGACATGCTGTCCGCCCACACGCCCACGTACTTCTTCCGGCCGGCGTCGTAGGTGTCCAGCCCGCGGCCGGAGAACTTCATCCCGCCGAAGTCGCTCTCCAGGGCGCTGACCAGCCACAGCCCGCCGAGGTCCATCTTGTACTTCACCGTCCCCTTGGACTCCATGCCGCCGGCCTTCATGGTCAGGTCCCAGGTGCCGACCAGCTTCTTGAGGACCTCGTGCTCCGGGCCGGGCTTGGGGAACTCCTGGGCGCGGGCCGCGGGGGCCGCCAGCACGGCGGCCACAGCGACCGCACTGAACCAACGCACTGTCGTCATCGGAACACTCCGCGAGGAAGGGCGGCCGGCGTCGGAGGCCCCACGCCCCCGACCGGCCGACCGACGGGTCAAGTGGATCGGGTCCGGGTTCGTGGGAAGGGTTGTACTTCGGCGGTCGCGGAAGTGGTAGCTCAGTTGAGTTGACGACGTGGGCCTCTTGTTGGGTGGGCCGAGTCGGCAAGGCCCACCCTCCGGGTTCAGACCCAGTTGTCCTTAATCCGCCGGCCTTCGCCGGACATCCTCTGGGTGGAACCACTGAAGGCGGTGTACGCCGTCAAGGCCAGCCCGCCCACGGTCAGCAAGAGCGCCGGCCCCGCCGCGGACCCCTCGACCCCGATCAGCAGGCCGCCCGCGAGCATCAAGAGCACCCCGAGTCCCAGCACGTGATAGTTCATCGGACCGCCTCCGAAACCTGGTCGCCCGGACAACTCTAGAATACGTTTCTCCCGGTCCCGCCCGGACCGCCCTCCGAGAACGGAGTCCCCCATGCCCGACCCGCAGCCCGCCCGGGAACCGCTCGCCCCCTCCGAACGCCGGGTGCTGGGCGTGCTGATCGAGAAGCAAAAAACGTCGAAGTCGGCCGACGCCTACCCGATGACGCTCAACGCCATCGTCACCGGCAGCAACCAGAAGTCGAACCGCGACCCGGTGTACGACCTGGACGCGGAGGCGGTCGAGGAGACACTCGCCGACCTCCAGCGCAAGGGGCTGGTCATGAAGATGACCGGCGGCCGGGCCGACCGCTGGCGGCACCTGCTCTACGAACTGTGGAAGGTGACGAAGGTGGAGATGGCGATCCTGGCCGAGTTGCTGCTGCGCGGCCCCCAGACGGAGGGCGACCTGCGCAGCCGGGCGAGCCGGATGGACGAGATCAAGGACCTGGACGAGTTGCGGGCGCTGTTGAAAGGATTGGCCGAGCGGAACCTGGTGGTGTACCTCACGGAGCCGGATCGCCGCGGCACGGTGGTGACGCACGGGTTCCACACGCCCGACGAGCTGGAGCGGGAGAAGGGCCGGCACGCGGGCGGCGCGGCGGACCACGAGCCGGCGCCGGTGCGCTCGGCCGGCGGGTCGGCCCTGGAGGCGCGGCTGAACGAGGCGTTCGACGAGATTGCAAACCTGCGGGAGGCGGTCGCCCGGTTGGAACAGACGGTGAGCGAGTTGCGGGGCCGGGTGCCGCCGCGAGGCTCAGAGGAATGACAACCGATCCCGGGTGGGAGCCCCAACGTCCGGCTCGGTCAGGCCGAAGGCACGTCACGCTTCGAGGCCGTGTACGACCACACCGATCCCGGACCGACGCGGAGATACCGGGAATGGGGTGTGAACAACTCCCAGTCCGCGATCCGCGGCAGGTCAGGGTCGGCCTCCAGTATGAGATCAGCCGGGTTCGGGCGGATTACGATCAGCGACCGGTCGCTAAAAACGAAGTACACACCGATGCCGCCCCCGTACTCCGTGTCGAGAAACGGCTTGGCCGTGATGACGATCGCCCCAGGCTCGATCGGCGGTTGTTGTTCGAACGCGGCAAGCGGGAACGGCTTCAGCTCCGAAGTCGAGCCCGGCGGGAACGCGACCGGCCCGGTGAGATAAAGCCCCGGAGTTGCCCCGCCCTCGATCTTCCACACCGACCCGCGGAGCGTCAGGACGTACGAGCCTCGCTGGCGCTTCCGGAGCTTCGGTGACATGACCTCCTTGAGCGCCCCGAAGTGGATCGTCAGCTCGTCCCCGTAGGTCTCGCGGAAGAAGAGGAACGGCTGCCCGACGATCTGCTGGAGGAGGGCTCCCAGGCCGGTCAGGTCGCCGGTCGTCTCTTCGCGAATGTCACTCGGGTTCACGACACCGGCCATGTTTTACTCCTCGATCCCGAGGAACTCGCGAGCTTTTTGTCGCAGTTCGCCCATCGTGAAGTCCCCGCGATCGTTGGCCGTCCCCCGGTCGCCGGATTCTTTACACTCGTGGAGGTAGTCACGGAACTCGAGTTCCGTATCGGCGTCCATGCCGAACTCACGACAGACGGCATCGACCTGCTTGAGGTCTCGCTTCCGCCCCACAAGCTACACACCTCGCCGAGGGACCCGCGGACGTCCGTGACGGATACGACCGTCGTTCCGGATTCTATCAAACTTAACTCACGGTCGGTGCTCAAACCCGGTCCTTCAGCATCTCTCGCGCCGCGTTCATGCCGCAGGCGCCCATCACGCCACCGCCGGGGTGGGCGGCGGCGCCGCACAGGTACAGCCCGCGCACCGGCGAGCGATAATTCGCGTACCCGGCCACCGGCCGCAGGCTGTACATGTTGTCCAGCGACATGACGCCCTGCATGATGTTCCCGCCGGTGATGCCCCAGAGCCGCTCCATCTCCGGCGGCGGGATCACCTGCCGGTCGATCACCGACGCCTTGAAGTTCGGCGCGTACTCGTTGAGCACATCGAAGCACCGATCCGCGAACTTATCCTTCTCCGCGTCCCAGGTCGTCCCCGTCAGGTGGTACGGGGCGTACTGCACGAACATGCTCAGGATGTGCTTGCCCGGCGGCGCCAGCGTGTTGTCGAGGGCCGTCGCCATCGTGCATTCGAGCATCGGGTTCGCCGCCGGCCGGCCGTACTTGGCGTCGTCGTAGGCCCGCTCGATGTAGTCCAGGTCCGGGCAGACGTGCATCGTCCCGTGGTGTTGCGGGCCGACGCCACTGCCGGGCAGTGCCGTAAAGTTCGGCGGCTCGCTCAGGGCGACGTTGATCTTTACTGTCGCGGAGGCGTAGTCGATCCGCTTCACCGCCGCGACGAAGTCGGCCGGCAGGTCCTTCGGGTCGGTCAGCTTCAGGAACGTCACGTTGGCGTCGGCGTTCGACGCGACCCGCTTCGCGTGGACCTCGGTGCCGTCGGCCAGCGCGACGCCGTAGGCGCGGCCATCGCGGACCAGAATGCGGGCCACCTCGGCGTTCGTGCGGACCTCGGCGCCCTTCTCCTTCGCGGCGGCGGCGATGCTCTTCGACACCATCCCCATGCCGCCGCGGACGTAGCCCCACACCCCGCGGACGCCGTTGCACTCGCCCATGACGTGGTGGAACAAGACGTAGGCAGTCCCCGGCATCGACGGGGCGGCGAACGCCCCGATCACCGCGTCCGTGGCGATCGTCGCCTTGAGTTGCTGCGACTCGAACCACCGGTCGAGGATCGGCCGGGCGGCGCCGGTCAGGATTTCGATCGCCTCGGCGCCGACCTCGCGGCCGAGCTTGCGGAACTTCAGCCCGGTCTGGCCGAGCTTCCACAAATCCCAGACGCCGCCCCACGGGTCCGGCGGCGTCTGCGTCAGCATCGGCTCCAGGAAGTCCGCGACCCGGGTCAGCATCGCCTCGTACTTCGGGTAGTTGTCCGCGTCCTTGTGCGAGAACTTGGCGATCTCGCGCAAGGTCATGTCGTGGTCCGGCCCCATCATCAGGTAGCGGCCGTCCGGGAACGGGCTAAACGACGACGGCGACCGCGGCAGCATCTCGAACCCGTGCTTCTTGAGTTCGAGGTCGCGGATGATCTCCGGCCGCAGCAGGCTGTTGACGTAGGCGGCGGTGGACACCTGGAACCCGGGCCACGTCTCCTCGGTGATGCAGCAGCCGCCAAGCACGTCGCGCCGCTCCAGTACGAGCACCTTTTGCCCGGCGCGGGCGAGGTAGGCGGCGCAGACCAGCCCGTTGTGCCCGGCCCCGATGACAATCGCGTCGTAGGTCTGTGGCATGGCGGTGCGGGGGTTGGATGTGTCGGGCGCTTCGTACCGGCATTCTAAGGAGCATGAGCGATGAAAGCCCACCTGGGACCGCGGCCGT
>DASSAT010000576.1:0-4401 GCA_035699305.1 Fimbriiglobus sp.
CGGGTCGGGGGCCTTGGGTAACACCCAGCGCCCCGACCCGCGAAGCAAGAGCGGCCGGGACGGCCGCGGTCCCAGGGAAAACGCCGACGGGGGCGGCCCGGCGGCCGTCCCCGTCGCGTGAGTCGCCGGAGTCGTTACTTGGTCAGCGGGGCCAGGATCTCGTCCACCGACTGCTCGGCGCCGGTGGTCGAGGCGGGGGCCTCGTGGACCTTCGGGGTCAGCTTGAGCTTCTCCTTCTCGACGTCCAGCTTGTGCCGCATGGACCGCAGGTTCTCCTTGATGCGGGCCAACCGGCTGTCGTCGGTCTGGTACTTGCTCTCGATCTGCTGCAGCTGGAGCGCCTTGTACTGGGCCTCGATCGAGTCGATCTCGGCCTTCAGTTGCTCCTTCTGCCGCCGCATCTCGTCGAACTGCTTCTCCAACGTCCCCTTGATCTGCTCGTGGTGAGCCTTCGACTGCTCCAGCGCGTCGAGATGGGTCTTGCGGCTCTTCCACACGTTCACGTCCCGAGCCAGGCGCTCCTTGGCGTCAGTGACCGTGATGGTGGAGGAACCGTACTTCACCATGGCCGACCCGCCCGCGTTCGCCCGCTCGGCAACATCGCGGATCGACTCGCCCTGCGCCTGCAAGTTCTTCTGCTCGGCGTTGACGACCGCCCGCAGGTCGGTCGTCTGCCCCTCCAGCTCCCGGACGCGGACGATCGAGGTGGCTAGTTCGGTTGTGACCTTATCCAGGTCCTTGTCCAGCCCGGCGACGTCCTTGCGCATCTGGGCGATCTTCTTCTCCACCGGCACCTGGTCGTCCGCCCAGTTCTTCCACTCGGCGACTTCCTGCCGGGCGTAGCCGAAGAACTTCGTCCCCTTCAGGACGAACACCCCGGCGGCGGCGATGACGCCCACCAGCAACAGCTTCTTGAACATCTTGTGGCCCTCGTCCCGTGATTCGGTCCCGCGAACGGACTTGTTCCTGCGGCCGCCCCTCGTCCCGTGCGGAGAGACGACACCGACAGACAACGAGTGATTCGGGGCTGGACGGAACGGATTTTTTCGCGGACGGCAAGTTGGGGAGTTTTTTTCGGGATTGGGCGAACCCCGAGCGGCAGCGAGGGGGTGGGGTGAAGACAACCCCCTCGCTGCCGCTCGGGGTTCGCCGGGTTGGGGTGTAAATCCTACCGTGTAACTCTTGCAGCCGGGGATGCGAGATTTACAACCGCCCGAGTGTCCGGTCCCGAGGCTCGGCGAGCTATTTCCAGAATCAACACGTTGATTAGCAATAACTTGTAGCACAACCGACCTGACCGGTCGGCGGACTGGCACGGCCTCTGCTTTGGGTACATTTGCCGTCGCGACGACCCCTCAGCCGCCGCGACGGCCCGACCGGCCCGGGACTCCTGACCCGCGCCGATCGGCCTGCGGATCGGCGGTCGCGGCGGTCCCCCCACCGCGGCCCGGGTTCCCCGACCTGTGCCCGGTCCCGTCCGTCCCCCCGGACGTCTGTCCCCCCGAGCGGGCCGCTCGCCATCCCCCCGGCGAGCGGCCCGCTTGCTTTTTCCACCCCCTCATCCCTGTCGCCCGGTCGCCGACCCGCAGTATAATGGCCCGGTTCACCCGAACCGCCCACCCTTCGGCCGATCGCCATGGACGCCTCGATCTACGTCGTCACGCCGGCCGTCAAACTACCTCCCGCCGTCCCGTCCGCGGCGACGGAAGTGGGCGACCTGTTGCGTCAGGTGCTAGAAGTCCAGAAGGAGCAGCTGACGGTGCTCAAGGCGCAGGCCACCGCGCAGGACGGGCAGGCGCGGTGGCGGGCGTTCCTGACCCGCTGGCGGGGCGACTTTCCCGACATCGGGCCGGCGTGCCGGCAGGTGCTGCCGGTGATCGAGCGGGCGTACCTGGGGCTGATCCAGGAGCTGACCGACCGGCTGCGCGGCGAGGACGGCGGGCTGGACAACGAGTTCGTGCTGGGCGAGTTCCTGGACCGCTACGGGATGCGGCTGGGGCAGCTCGGGACGGTCCTCAGCCAGCTCGGCCCGCTGGCCGACGCCGCCCCTTCTTCGTCCTCGACGGAGGGGTAGGGCGGAGGGAGCATGAGGGGGTGAGTGGGTGAGGGCGTGAGGGGGTGACAAGACATCGGCCGGCTTCTGTCACCCCCTCACGACCTCACCCACTCACCCCCTCATCTTCCGAACCCCCTCATTCAACAGAGACGGACACCGGGATACCCAAGTGCAACTGACCCCCGCGGACCTCGGGCGCATCCGGGAACTGTACGGCCGCGGCCTGTACCGGCAGGCGCTGGCCGCGGGGGAGCGGTTCGGTCCGCTGCGGGCGTGGGCCGGCCCGGCGGCGCGGCTGTTGGCCGGGCGGCTGGCCCTTCAGCTCGGGGCGCCGAAGCTCGGCAAGCGGCTGCATCTCGTCGCGGTCCGGGAAAGCCCGGCCCACCTCGAAGCGGTCTACTACCACGCGCGCTACCGGCTGGAGCAGTTCGGGCCGCTGTCCTGCCGGCGGTTCGTGCGCGAGCACCCCGACTGGTCCGACGCGCCGCCGGAGCTGCGCGCCGACTGGCTGGCGATACAGGCGTTGGCTGCCGCCCGGGGGCGGGACTTCGACCGGGCGGACCGGCTGCTGGCCCAGGCCGAGGGGCTGGCGCCGAACCGGGCGTGGCTGCAAGTCGAGCGGGCGAGCGTGCTGGAGCTGGCCGAGCGGCCCGACGACGCCCTGGCCGCGGCACGGCGTAGCCTGGAACTGCACCCGTGGTTCCGGCCCGGGGTGCAGGCGGCCGCGCACGTGCTGCACCGGACCGGCCGGGAGACGGACGCGGTCGCGCTGCTGACCGAGGCCGACGGGCACCTGGAGAGCGGAGTCGTGGCGGCGCAGCTGGCGGGGCTACAACTGGACCTGGGCCGGCACGTGGACGCCCGGCGGAGCCTGGAGCGGTACGCCGAACTGTCGCCGCTGATGGAGCCGGAGGTGGCGAAGTGGCTGGCCGCCCGCCGGACCGACGTGGCGTACCTGCTCGGGGAGCTTGACGAGGCGACGCGCCAGGCGCGGCGCGTGGGGGAGGAGTTCTACACGCGGTTCGCGGAGAAGTTGGAGGCACCCAAGCCCACCGACGGCAGTCGGTGGGCTTCGCCCCGAACCCTCCTTCCGTTATCCCCTGGCCCCGTGGACGCGCCGCCGCTCAGCGCTCACGAGCTGCTCGGCCGCTTCTGGGGCCGCCACGTTCCCGCTGTGCCGGCCGACGCCCCGCCGGTCCCCGACGGGCTGCCGGACGCCGCCGACCGCCGCCGGTTTGACGCCGCCGGGTGGGACACCCGCGAGTTCGACCTCGACCTCGATGCCGCCTGCGAACTGGTCGCGCGCGGGGTGCCGTTCTTCGTCACCCTGGTGGAGACGGGGTTCGGCCAGCCGCGGCTGGTGGTCGGGGCGGACCGGCTGCGCGGCAGCGTGTTCCTGGCCGACGGCCCCGACCGCCGGCCGGCCGAGGCACCGGTTAAGCTGTTGGCCGAGCGGTACAAGGCGTTCGGCCCGCGGTGCCTGGTTGCTGTTCCCGAGGGCGAGTCGCAGCGCCTCGACGAGCTGGCCCTCCCCGGGGCCGACGGGTACGACCGGCTGCACGCAATCCAGACGGCACTGCTCGATCTGAAGTTCCCGGAGGCGAAGGAGCAGGTCGCGGCCCTGCGCGCGGAGGCGCCCGACCACCGGCTGACGAAGTTCGCGGCCGTGGCCTGGGCGCGGGCCACGGGGCACCCGGTCCTGCTGCTGGACGCGCTGGACGCGCTGCTGGCCGACTTCCCGCGCGAGCCGACGCTGGTGCTGTCGAAGACGGCGGTCCAACGTGACCTGGGCCGGGTCCGGGAGCGGACCGAGTTGCTGACGGCCGAGGGGGCACCGATCGACGCCGAGCCGCTGCTGATGCAGTCGCTGGCGCAGGCGCTGCTCGCCGACCCCGACGGGAGGGCCGAGGCGGATCGGTTGCTGCGGCGGTCGGTGCGAGTCCGGCCGCACGCGGCGGCCGGGTACTTCCTGCTCGGGGCGCAGCGGTGGGAGGGGCAGCGGTTCGACGAGGCGGTCGAACTTTACCGGATGGCGGCGTGCCTGGACGACCGGGAGGAGCAGTTCGCCGACGCCTACGCGAAGGCGGCGGCAGTCACCGGCAACGCCCCGGAGCCGCTGCGGCTGTTCCAGCAGAAAGCGACGCGGGCGGCGGTGCCGTCGCCGCCGGCCGTGCGGGCGCTGTTCGCCGCGCTGGCCGACCGGGATGAGGAAGTGCAGGCGTTCGCGGCGCTGGGCAAGGCGATCGAGAAACTGGAGGGGGCCGCCGAAGAACCCCTCCCCCGGCCCCTCCCCGAAGCGGGGAGGGGAGAAAGACAGACAGACCACGACTCCCCCTCCCCGCTTC
>DASSAT010000577.1:0-2949 GCA_035699305.1 Fimbriiglobus sp.
CGGGCGTCGCCGGGCGGCCCCGACCGGACGGGCGCGGGGCGGGTCAGCCCCGACTGCCTCCGTTCACTGGTCGCAAGAGCCGCTGCATTCTACGGTCCGGGGGTGTCCGGTCCAACGGAAACGGTCGGCGGGCGCAAGGCAGGCCCGCAGGGTGGTCCCCCTACAGGCAGGATACTGGTCGGGACCGGGCGCAAGTCAAGGTCATTCGGCCGCGGCCGGTTGGGGTGGACGACCGGTGACGATCCGACCAGAATGCCCCGCCCCGGCCCGGGAGGGCCGACCCAGGAGGGAACCGACCATGCGCAACCTACTCGCCCTGATCGGGGCGGCCGTCGTGCTGTTCGCCGGGCTGGGGTGGTACCTCGGGTGGTACACCTTCGCCCTCGGGCCGTCGGCTGGCGGCAAGCAGCGCCTCCAGCTCGACGTGGACACCGGCAAGCTGACCGACGACGTCGAGCGGTTCGGCAAGTCGATCGGCTCGGCGGTGCAGCGGGCCAAGGACGACCCGGCGAAGGCCCAGCCGGCTGATTTCGTCGGCCCACCGTTGCCGCCGGACATGAAGGACCGCCACACGACCGGCCGGCCCACTCTGCCTACGCAACGGTAGCACACGGCCGAAGTGAACCGTAGCCACGGCGGGGGCGCCGTGGCTTTTCTTTTGCGTATCGATTAAACGTCTGTATACCGAAGACGGGGGTCACGGGATGCAGCAAATCGAGGCGCGGTCGATCTTCTCGGCGGCGACCGGGTTCATCAAGCGCGGCGGGTTCGACTGGACGTGCAACCCGTACCTGGGATGCACGCTGGGTTGTACGTATTGTTACGCGGCGTTCCTGCCGCAGAACCCGCGGCCGGCGAGCGAGTGGGGCCGGTGGTTCTCGGCGAAGGTGAACGCCGTCGAGTTGGCCCGCAAGCAGGCGAGGCGGATCGCCGGGCAGGCGGTCTACATGTCCAGCGTGACCGACCCGTACCAGCCGGCCGAGCGGAGCTTGCTGCTGACCCGCGGCATCCTGGAGGCGGTCCTGCCGCACCAGCCCAGACTGGTCGTACAGACGCGCGGCCCGCTGGTCGTGCGAGACATCGACGTGTTGCATCGCTTCGAGGCGGTGCGGGTGAACGTGTCGGTGCCGACCGACTCGGAGAAGGTGCGGACGCGGTTCGAGCCGAAGGCGCCGCCGCTGGAGAAGCGGTGGCTGGCGCTGGAGGAGTTGTCGGCGGCGGGGGTGCCGGTCGGGGTGTGCGTGACGCCGACGCTGCCGTTGGCCGACCCGGATGCGTTCGCGGACCGGATCGCGCGGCTAAGCCCCGCGGTGACGGTGGTGCAGGAGTTCCACGACGCCCGCGGCGCGTTCGGGGCGGACACCGGGGCCGCGGCGCTGCGGCTCCGCGACGAGTTCCGGTGGGGCGCGGCCGAGTACCGGCGGTTCGTCGAAACGCTGCGGCGTCGGCTGCCCGTTTACGAGGGCGAGAAGGGGTTCTTTCCGCCTGCGGTCGGGTCAGCTTGCACGAACGACTGACCGAGGTTATGGCCGCTTCCGCGGGCGCCCACGGGGGAACGGGGGCGCCCGCGAAGGGGAGATGGGCCATGCGGCGAACGTGGATCATCGGGGTGATGCTGGCGGTCGGGTGCCAGGGCCTGGAACGGCCGAACGAACTGTGGATGACGCAGATCAACGCGGCGAACTCCCTGCCGGACCCGAACGCCCGCGGGAGTACCCTGGCCCGGATCGCCGAATCCGCCGCCTACGGCGGGGACGCGGTCGCCACCCGGTACGCCCTGAGCCAACTCGGCGACGGGCCGCAGCGCGACGAACTGGCCGCCGAGTGTGCCGTCCATCTCGCCGTCCAGGACCGCGAAGCCGCCCGGTCGCTCGTCCGGGAGATCGGCGACCCCGGCAAGCGGGACGCGACGCTCGCCCGGCTGGACGGGAAAGCGAAGGACAATGCCTCGAAATCCGATACCTCCCAGGCCGACCCGGTCCGACCTGCTGGCGTCCGCTGACCGGACCGTGTCCGACCTGATCGCCCCGGGGCTGTCGGTGCTGTTCTGCGGCATCAACCCGGGGCTGTATTCAGCCTACGCCGGGCACCACTTCGCCCGGCCGGGGAACCGCTTCTGGCCAACGCTCTTCGCCGCGAGGTTCACGTCCCGATTGCTCGCCCCGTGGGAAGAGGGGGAACTAATCCCGCTCGGCTACGGCATTACGAACGTCGTCCGCCGCGCGTCCGCGACAGCCGACGAGTTGACGGCTGAGGAGTTTGTCCGCGGCGGCAAGCGATTGCGGACGAAAGTGCGGCGATACAAGCCGCGGTATCTCGCGGTGCTCGGTGTCGGGGCGTACCGGGTAGCGTTTGAAAGCCCCAAGGCTCAGGTTGGACTTCAACCCGAGTTGGTTGGGGATACGAAGGTGTGGCTGTTACCAAGCCCGAGCGGGCTGAATGCCCACTACCAGCGGTCCGACCTGGCGCGGGTGTTTAGCGAGTTGCGTGAGGCGGTCGGCGCACGGCGAACCAGGTCGTGATAGAAGCTCTCGAACCGCCGCCGCATCGCGTCCCGGCTGTACTCGGTCTCGGCCCGGAGGCGGGCCGCCGCACCGAACCGAACGGCCAGCGGCAGGTCCGTAACCAGCCGCTCGACGGCGGCGGCCAGCGCCGCCTCGTCGCCGGGCGGGATGATCAGGCCGTGTTCGCTGTCGCGGATCAGCGTCGGGTTGGCGCCGACGGCGGTGGCAACGATTGCCCGGCCGGCGGCCATGTACTCCAGCAGAGCGTTCGACATCCCCTCGGAGTGCGACGGCAGCACCGCCACGTCCAGCGTCCGCAGGAACCCCGGCACGTCGGCCACCGATCCGCGCAGTACGAACCGGTCCCCGAGTCGCAGCGCGGCGTGCAGTCGTTCCAGTTCGGCCCGCTGCTCGCCGTCGCCGGCCACCTCGAAGACGACGTGCG
>DASSAT010000578.1:0-2244 GCA_035699305.1 Fimbriiglobus sp.
GGGGTTCCTGCGGGGCGGGTGCTCGAAGGACCCGCTGGACCTGCTGCGCGACGCCGGGGTGGACATGGAGACGCCGGGGCCGGTCAACGCGGCCCTGGAGCGGTTCGGCAAGCTGGTCGATGAGTTGGACGCGCTGCTGAAGTAGTGTTGGTTACGGCCGCAACGTACTCGCTCATCTGGTTGAACGCCGGCGGCCGCCAGACGATCCGATACGTCATGACAGCCCCAACCGACGGACGACCTCGTCGTGCGGGATCTCGCCGCCGGCCGCGTCGATCGCCCGGAGTTCTTCGACGCTGATCGCGTCCTTCTCGGCTTCGAGCAGCTGCTTCCGCTCTTCGAGGAACTGTTGCAGATAGCGGTAGACGGCCGGGGGCACTAACGCTCCGACCGGCTGACCGTCTGGGCCGACCAGTTCCGTCCCCGGCTCGGCGGCCTTCAGGGTCTCCGCCGTGGCCGCGTCTAGCTTGATTTTGCCCATCGCGGGTTCCTCGGGTACGCTGCCGCTGAATTGTACCACCGGTACGGGCGGCTTCTCAACGCGTCGCGCGCTGGAGACAAGCTAGTCGGGCTGTTGAGGTCAGAAACGGGTGCGGGGACGCCGGTGGCGTCCCCGCTTACGTCGGTCCGACTACTTGTCCTTCTTGTCGTCCTTCTTCTCCTCCTTGTCGAACTCCTTGACCAGCCGCTCCAGGGTCTTCTTCAGGCCGTCGTTGTCGGCGGCGGCGATGGCCTTCTGGCCGTACTCCTTCGCCTTGGCTTTGTCCCCGGCGGCGTGGTTGGCTTGGGCCGCGTAGTACAGCGAGATCGGGTCCTTGCCGCCGGCGAGCTTCACCGCCGACTCGGCCGCCTCCACCGACAGCTTGAGCAGGTCCTTCCGGTCCTTGTCGGCCGCCAGCGCGCCGGAGAGCGACTGCAACATCGACGTATCGTCCTGCCCGACCGCCGTGGCGATCGCCTTCTCGGCCGCGGTCTTCGCCTCGTCGAACTTCTTGGCCGTGATCAGCATCCCCAGCCGCGGGCCGACGAAGTAGGGGATGTCGCCCAGGGCCGGGTACTTCGCGTCGAACTCGTTCAGCGCCTTCAGCCCGCGCTCGGCCGCCTCCCGCTCGTCCTTGACATCTCGCCCGGGGAACGCTGCGAACACCGCGTCCACGTCCTTCTCGGCCATCGCCAGGCCGGCCAGGTCGTCCTTGCCCCACTTCCCCTCGACCACCTTCGGGATCACCAGCGCCAGGAACATCGGGTGGCCGATGAACGCGACCTTGCCCTCCTTGTCCACGACGTAGGAGCACGGGATGCCGCCCTGCTTGGCCGCCTTCATGTAGGCGTCGTAGGTCTCGGCGTCGTCGGCGTAGGCGAACGTGTACCCGAGCTTCGGCCCGCGCTTGGCAACGAACGCGGCCACCTTCTCGGCGGTGTTGGACCGGTCCTGCTTGGTGAAGCCGATGAACGTCACTCCCTTGTCCTTGTACTCCTTCTGCATCGCGGACATGTGCGGCATCATGGCGATGCACGGTCCGCACCACGTCGCCCAGAACTCGACCACGTAGGTCTTGCCCGGGGCGAACTCGGCCACCTCGGCCCCCTGGAGCCACTTGGTCGCCTTGAGCTTCGGGGCTGGGTCCCCGACCTTGAGCGACTTCGCCTCCTTCTTCTCGTCGTCGATCGCCTTGGCGGCGTCGAGCTTCTTGAGCTTTTTGGGCGGTGCCTGGGCCGTGGCGGTCGCGGCCAGGCCGACGGTCAGCAGGGTGGCGATCACGGTCCGCATTGTGGAGCCTCTCGGGGAAGGTTGCAGCACCCGTCAGATTATCCGATTCCCCACCGGCCGGCGATTTCTCTTTCCCCGGGACGGTGCGCGTGTGTTGAATGGGGCGATCAGTCCCCCCGCAACTCGGAGGTGTTCATGCGGATACTCCTACTCGCACTCGTCGCGCTCGGCTTCGCCTCGCGGCTAACCGCCGCGGACAAACCGAACTTCGTCCTGATCGGCTCCGAGGACATTAGCCCCAACCTCGGCTGCTACGGCGACCCGGACGCGATTACCCCGAACCTCGACAAGCTCGCCTCGCAAGGGGCGCGATTCACCCGCTGCTTCACCCACGCCCCGGTCTGCGCCCCGAGCCGCAGCGGCCTGATCACCGGCGTCTACCCGACCACGCTCGGCACCTTGCACATGCGGTCGAAGCTGACCAAGACGCCGCCGATGTTCGTGGACTACCTGCGCAAGGCCGGCTACTTCGT
>DASSAT010000579.1:0-4625 GCA_035699305.1 Fimbriiglobus sp.
GGTGCTGCACTGCTTGCCGGCGCACCGCGGCGAGGAGATCACCGATGACGTATTGGATGGCCCGCAGAGCGCCGCCTTCGACCAGGCCGAGAACCGACTGCACGCCCAGAAGGCGGTGCTGGAGTGGCTGCTGAAGTGACGGACTCTGGGTCAGGATGACAAAATAGGTTGCTGTTGACCGGTCAAGAATAGGAAGGTATTTGCTCTCTCCGCAATGTGCGGGATTTGGTTCGCGCTGGTATGCCGGGGGGACGCGGGACACCGCGCCGGCCGCCGAGCCAAATCGCACTTGCGGGGGGATGCAAGGCAATGCTTGCAGTCAACTTAGGTGGCGAGGGAGAGTTTCCCGGCGTCCTGAACCAGCAGCCGCCCTGGGCGCTCAACCCGGGGTGGCGTTCGACGACGCTCGGCAACCCGGGCAAGACCATCCGTGAACTGGAAGCCGAGGGGCACCAGTTCATCATCGCGCCGAACGACCAACTCCCGTTCGCGGACGAATCGGTCGATGTGGTTTACACCAACGGCGTCCCCATCGACGTACTCACCCATCTCGGACCCGGGGTGCAATCGTCCGAGATTCGGCGTATCCTGAATCCGGGTAGAATCTGGATCGACGACCGCCGTGTCCGGTATCGGAAGCCATGAGCCGATTCTTCGACCTCTTCCGGCACGACACCCCGCCGCCCCCAGGGCAGATCTACGCCGATGATCGGTCCGCCCTGTTCCCGGACGTGGTCCGGCAGTCACCGCGGCTGAGGCTCTGGTGTCGGGACGAGCCGGCTCCCGGAGTCGGCCGGTTCCTTCTCGTCGGCGTGGCGACGTGGTCCGGCTATGACATGAAACTGCTCGACCTGATTGAGCAGACCCCGGACGGCCCCGAGGTGGTCGGCGTGTTCGACACGGCCGAGTGCAAGTCGGACGCGGACTTCGAGGCCCGCAGTCCAGGCATCGGCACCGTGTACCAGATGCCTGCCGTCGGGCTGTGGGAAGACGGCAAGCTCGTCGCCCGCGGTTGGGGTCATGAGGGCCGCTTGATTGTCTTCCGGGCTTGCGGCATTGACCCCGATCAGATGCGCGAACTCCTCGATCCCCGGTCCGTCTCCGCGTAATCCATGCCCCGACCCGACGCCCGTAGGCCGGACCAACTCCGGCCCCTGACCTTCAAGCGCCGTTACACCCGCTCCGCACCGGGGAGCGTGCTGGTCAAGGCCGGCCGCACCACCGTGCTTTGCACCTGCTGCGTCGAGCCACGGGTGCCGGACTTCCTCGTCGGCCGCGGCAAGGGCTGGCTGACCGCCGAGTACGGCATGCTCCCCGGCTCCACCAACACCCGCAAGCCCCGCGACAAGGGCGGCAAGATCGACGGCCGGTCCGTCGAGATTCAACGGCTGATCGGGAGAAGTCTGCGCGCGGTCGTGGACCTGTCGGAGCTTGGCGAGCGGACGCTGTGGATCGACTGCGACGTGATCGAGGCCGATGGCGGCACCCGCACCGCCAGCATCACCGGGGCGTTCGTGGCACTGGCCGACGCCCTGCACGCGGTCCAGAAGGAGCTGCCGGCCGCGGTCGGCGACGTGCTGATTGATAGCGTCGCGGCGGTCAGCGTCGGCGTCGTCGAGGGGGAGCCGCGGCTGGACCTGGACTACGTCGAGGACCGCGACGCCGAGGTGGACCTGAACCTGGTGATGACCGGCTCGGGCAAGTTCATCGAGGTGCAGGGGACCGGCGAGGAGGCGACGTTCACGCGGAAGGAACTCGACGGGCTGCTCGACCTGGGAGCGGCCGGGATCGCAAAGATCACGAAGCTGCAAAAGCAGGCGCTCGGCAAGGCGTGGCCGATCGGGTAGACTCCCTGGGACCGCGGCCGTCCCGGCCGCTCTTGCTACACACGGCCGGGGCGCTCGGGTGTCGCCAATGGCCTCGAACTCGCGGAGCAAGAGCGGCCGGGACGGCCGCGGTCCCAGGGAATACCTCATGCCCCGTCTCCTCACCCTCGCGTCGCTAACACTCCTCGCCGTCCCGGCCTTCGCCGCGAGGCCGAACGTCGTGCTCATCGTCATCGACGACTACGGCCAGCGCGACTGCGGCTGCTACGGCAGCAAGTACTACCGCACCCCGAACATCGACCGGCTCGCCAAGCAAGGGCTGCGGTTCACCGACGCCTACGCCGCCTGCCCGGTCTGCTCGCCGACCCGGGCCGCCCTCATGACCGGGAAGTACCCCGCCCGGCTCAACCTCACCGACTGGCTCCCCGGCCGGCCGGACCGCCCCGACCAGCGACTCCGTCGGCCGGCGATCCGCATGGAGCTGCCGCTGGAGGAGGTCACTCTCGCGGAAGCCCTCAAGGGCGCCGGGTACGCCACCGCGCACGTCGGCAAGTGGCACCTCGGCGGCCAGGGCTTCGGCCCGAAGCAGCAGGGCTTCGACGTGAACGTCGGCGGCGACCGCGCCGGCAGCCCGCGCAGCTACTTCGCCCCGTTCCGCAACAAGCAGGGCTTCATACCGGGGCTGGAGGACGCGCCGGACGGCGAGTACCTGACCGACCGGCTGACGACCGAGGCGGTCAAGTTCATCGCGGCGAACAAGGACAAACCCTTCTTCCTGTACCTGGCGCATTACGCCGTCCACACGCCGTTGCGGGCGAAGAAGGACCTGATTGCGAAGTACAAGCCCGGTAAGCTCGGCACGCAGGGGAACCCGATCTATGCCGCGATGGTTGAGAGCATGGACGAGTCCGTCGGCAAGGTGCTGCAAGCGCTCGACGACCACAAGCTCGCCGAGAACACGCTGGTAATCCTCACCAGCGACAACGGTGGGCTGGCGACCCAAGAGGGCAAGAACACCCCGGCGACGATCAACGCCCCCTGGCGCGAGGGGAAGGGCTGGCTGTACGAGGGCGGCATCCGCGTCCCTTTGATTATCCGCGGCCCGGGGGTGAAGCCCGGCCTCTGCCACGCGCGGACGTCGAGCATCGACCTCTTCCCGACCGTCCTCGACCTGTGCGGGGTGACGACCGACGCGACGCCGGACGGCGTGAGCCTGCGGCCGGTCCTCGCTGGCGGCCGGCTCGACCGCGACGCCCTGTTCTGGCACTACCCGCACTACGCCAACCAGGGCAGCCGGCCCGGCGGCGCGGTCCTCGGGGCGGACAAGATGAAGCTCATCGAGTTCACCGACACCGGCCGGCGGGAGCTGTACGACCTGGAACACGACCCGTCCGAGTCGCGCAACCTCGCCGCCGAGAAGCCGGAGCGGGTGAAGGAACTGGCGGCGAAGCTGACCGACTGGCTCAAGCGGGTCGGCGCGAAGATGCCGACACCGAACCCGGACTACCACCCGAACCCGCAGGCCAAGGACGGCACCGTCACCCTGCACGCGCGCACCGCCGACGTGCATGGGGCGCAGCTGCGCTACGAGCCGCTGCCGCACAAGTCCACGCTCGGCTACTGGACCAAGGCCGACGACTACGCGACGTGGGAGTTCGAGTTGGCGAAGCCGGGCACCTTCACCGTTGAGGTGCTACAAGGCTGCGGCAAGGGGAGCGGCGGCAGCGAAGTGGAGGTGTCGGTCGGCGGCTCGAAGCTGACGTTCACCGTGAAGGACACCGGCGGGTTCCAGAAGTTCGTGGCCCGCGAGGTCGGCACGCTTCGCATCGCCAAACCGGGCCGGCACACGCTGACCGTCCGGGCGCTGCGGAAGCCGGGGCTTGCCGTGATGGACCTGCGGCAGGTGGTGCTCAAGCCGGCCGGGCCCTGACGGCGGCCGTCCCTGGGACCGCGGCCGTCCCGGCCGCTCTTGCTTCGCGGGTCAGAGACCTCCGGCGTCGTCCCAGCACCCCGACTTGTCAAGCAAGAGCGGCCGGGACGGCCGCGGTCCCAGGAGCGGAGACCGGCCGATGGGCAAGGGGCGGCTCGAAGCGTTCAGCGACGGCGTCCTGGCGATTGTCATCACCATCATGGTGCTGGAGCTGAAGACGCCGCACGAGGCGAGCCTCGCCGCGCTGCGGCCGCTCGTGCCGGTGCTGCTGAGCTACGTCCTGAGCTTCGTTTACGTCGGCATCTACTGGAACAACCACCACCACCTGCTCCAGGCCGCCCGGCACGTCAACGGCCGGGTGCTGTGGGCCAACCTGCACCTGCTGTTCTGGCTGTCGCTGGTCCCGTTCGTCACCCGCTGGATGGGGGAGAGCCACTTCGCCCCGTGGCCGGTGGCCGCCTACGGCGCGGTCCTGCTGCTCTGCGCGCTCGCCTACGAGCTGCTCACGCACGCGCTGATCGCCCACCACGGCCAGGCGTCCGTGCTGGCGACGGCGGTGGGCCGCGACCGCAAGGGGGTCGCGTCGCTGGTCCTGTACGTCCTGGCGCTGCCCGCCGCCTTCGTTGACCCGCGGATCGCCTGCGCGTTCTACGTGGTCGTGGCCCTGATCTGGCTCATCCCCGACCGGCGGATCGAACGGGCAATGGGACCGAGCGCGCCCGGCGAACCGCCGGATCGGCCGGAACACTAGTGGCGCGGTGCAGCTCAAGTGTCGGGTGGGTCAAGCGAGTCTTCGAGCGCCGACCCACCGTCCGGGAGTGTAGTAGGCACACTCCGTGTGCCGTCTCCGAAGAACGGCACACGGAGTG
>DASSAT010000580.1:0-6672 GCA_035699305.1 Fimbriiglobus sp.
ATCGAACGCCTTCACCGTCCACTTCGCCTTCTCGGTCTTGGCGGTCTGCTTGTCGGCCGACCGCCCCTGGGCCGGGTCCGCCTGACCCGACCGCTCCTTCTCCTGGGCGATGGCGGGAGCCGGCAGGGCGAGCACCGCCCCGAATACCGACGCCAACCCCAGGCGTCGTAATGTTTGTCCCGTCATCCGATCACTCCCCTCTGTTCGGAGGCCGTTCGCGGCCTCGATCATGCGACGACGGCCCCCAGCGGGCCGCCCCGGATGGCGGGTCGCAAATGTAATACCGGTCCGTCCGTGGGGGCCGATTCAGCGGTCGCGGCGGTGAGATGTGCAGGCTTCTGCGTGGTAAGCGTGAAGGGTATTGCCCGGTCAGCGCGGGGCGGCGGTGAACCACCAGTACGCCACCGGGCCGGCGAAGAGGATCGAGTCGATCACGTCGAGCACGCCGCCGAACCCGGGGATGCTCCGGGCCGCGTCCTTCGTCTGACAGTCGCGCTTGACCATCGACTCGGCCAGGTCGCCGAGCACCCCGGCCAGGCCGACCGCCAGGCCGAAGGCGACCGCCTCGCCGACGCCGTAGCGGAACAGCGGGCCGGCGAACGACAGCCCGACCGCCGTCAGCACCGATGCGACCAAGCCGCCGATGAACCCTTCCCACGTCTTCTTCGGACTGAGCAACGGGCTGAACGGTCGTCGGCCGATGAGCCGGCCGGTGAAGTACGCGCCGATGTCGCCGACCTTCGGCACGAAGATGGTCGCGGTCAGCGCCAGTCCCGACCACTCGACCGGCAGCCAGCGGAGTTTCACAAAGAAGCACGGCAGCAGCCCCAGGTACGCCACGACCAGCACGGCCGACGCGATCCGGGCGACCGACCCGCCCGGCTCGCGGTACGCCGCCATCTCGATCAGGAACGCGGTCAGCACCACGTTCGAGAAGACGAAGACGACCGCGCCCCAGGATAGCGGCCCGAGGTGGGCCAGGGCCGGGTCGTTGAAGAACACGACCTGAAGCCAGTTTGCGGCGATGACGGCAACGACCCCGGCAGTACACAGCGCCAGCGGCGGCCGGGAGGAAACCGGGAGCAGTCCGACCAACTCGTGCGTCGCCAGGAAGCCGGCGAGCAGGGCCAGCCCGAACAGGAACGGGTAGTACGGGTGGAGGTACGAGTCGCCGACGAGGACGCCGCCGGCCGCGGCCGCCATCAACGATCCGGTAATCAGCCGGTGCCTCAGCATGACCGCGGATCGCGCAGGACGCGACACTTCTTGTCCCCTCCCCCCTTGGGGGGGAGGGTTAGGGTGGAGGGTGAGGCAATCACCCCTCCCCCGGCCCCTCCCCGAAGCGAGGAGGGGAGAAAGACCGATACTCCCCCTTCCCTCTTAGGGAAGGGGGCTGGGGGGTTAGGTGACGACCCCCCAAGGGGGGAGGGAGGAAGAACGTGCATCAGACCGCCCCTCGCACGTTGGCCAGCCCGCCGAACCGGCGGTTGCGGCCGGCGAAGTCGCGCAGCCCTTCGCGGAACACCTCGACCGCGAAGTCCGGCCAGCAGACCGGCGTTACCCACAGCTCGGCGTAGGAGATCTGCCAGAGCAAGTAATTGCTCACCCGCATCTCGCCGGCGGTGCGGATCAGCAGGTCCGGGTCCGGCATCCCGGCGGTGTAAAGCGCGCCGCCGACCGCCGCCTCGTCGATCTGCGCTGGGGTCAACTCCCCCCTGCGGACGCGATCCGCGATCGTCCGGCAGGCGTCCACGATCTCCGTGCGGCCGCCGTAGTTGATCGCCAGGCACAGGGTCAGCCCGGTGTTGCCGCGGCTCAGGCGGATCGTCTCATCGATGTCGGCCAGCACGTCGGCGGGCAGCGGCTCCCGCCGGCCGATCACCCGGAAGCGGATGTTCTGGTCCATGATCTCGGCGCGCTGCTCCAGCAGGTAGCGCTTGAGCAGGGCCATCAGGAACTCGACCTCGCCGGCCGGCCGCTTCCAGTTCTCGGCGCTGAAGCAGTACAGGGTGAGCTGGTCCAGCCCGAGCTTGCCGCACTCGGTCACGGTGGCGCGGACGACATCGGCGCCGCGCAGGTGCCCTTCGACCCGGGGCTTGCCGCGCTCGAGTGCCCACCGGCCGTTGCCGTCCATGATGACGGCGACATGCCGGGGGAGCTTGGCCAGGTCCAGCCCGGCCTCGCGGGCGTAGGCGGCGGGGTCGTGCAGAGAATCCATACGAACGAACCACAGAGTCACAGAGGACACAGAGGGAAGAAACACAGAGAGGGAAACACGGTTTCAAACAATCGTTCTATCTCTGTCTGTCTTATCTCAGTGCTCTCTGTGACTCTGTGGTTAATCCTCTTATTTCAGGTGAATCGTCTGGTCGCGGTCGGGGCCGACGGAGACGACCGACACCGGCCGCCCCGCCAGCTCGCCGATCCGATCGACGTACCGCCGCGCCGCGGCCGGCAGGTCGGCCAGCTTGCGGCACGCCGAGATGTCCTCGGCCCACCCCGGCAAGGTTTCGAAGACCGGCTCGCAGCGCTCCAGCTCGAACGAGTCGCTGGGGAAGTACGCCCGCGGCTCGCCCTCGTACCGGTAGGCGGTACACAGCCTCAGCTCGGGCAACCCGCTGAGCACGTCGAGCAGCATCACCGTGATCTCGTCGGCCCCAGCTAGCGTTGCCGTGTACCGGACCGCGACCGCGTCGAACCACCCGACCCGACGCGGCCGGCCGGTGACGGTGCCGTACTCCCGGCCGATCTGGCGAATCCGTTCCCCGGTTTCGTCGGTCAACTCGGTCGGGAACGGGCCGCGGCCGACCCGCGTCGTGTACGCCTTGACGACGCCGATGATCCGCCCGACGTGGCGGGCCGGCACCCCGGACCCGGTGCAGACGCCGCCGGGCAGGCTGCTGGAGCTGGTGACGTAGGGGTACGTCCCGTGGTCCACGTCCAGCAGCGAGCCTTGCGCCGCCTCGAAGAGGATGTTCTTGCCGGCTTGCAGCCCGTCGTGCAGGAGCTTCGCCGTGTCGGTGATGAACGGCCGCATTCGCTCGGCGTACCGCAGGTACTCGTCGGCGAGCTGGTCCGGGTCGAACTTCTTGAGCACGTCGGCGTGGCCGTTGGCGAACGCGGTCATCAGCCGGTTCTTGTACGGCACGACGTACCGCAGCCGCTCACGCAAATGGTCCGGGTGGAGGAGTTCCCCGACCCGGACGCCGAACCGCCGACCGACCTTGTCCTGGTAGCACGGCCCGATGCCGCGGCCGGTGGTGCCGATCGCCCCGCGGGTCTCGGCCGTCTCGACCAGCCGTTCTTCTTCCATGTGGTAGGGGAAGATGACGTGGGCGTGGTTGCTGACGGCGAGGTTGTCGCCGACCGGGATACCGGCCGCGGCGAGTTGATCGACTTCTTCGAGGAACCGCGGCGGGTAGATGACGACGCCGTTGCCGATGACCGACTTGACCGTCGGCTTGAGGACGCCGGTCGGCAACAGGGAGAGCTTGAAGGTGCGGCCGCCCCAGACAATGGTGTGGCCAGCGTTGGCCCCGCCGTTGTACCGGACGACGAAGTCGTGGCCGGCGCTGAGTAGGTCCACGATCTTGCCTTTGGCCTCGTCCCCCCACTGGAGACCGACGACGCACGTCGCGGGCATGTCGAACCTGCCGGGATGTTGGCTCAGGGTGCAGGGGGGCCGGGCGGCGCGGATGGCAGCTCGCCCGTAACCCCCGTAGCACGCTAGCCCTGGGAGAACGGACCGTCAAGGGCCGGCCCCCGGGACCGCGGCCGTCCCGGCCGCTCTTGCTATGCGGGTCAGGGGTCTCTGCCGGCACACCAGCACCCCGACCTGCGGAGCAAGAGCGGCCGAGACGGCCGCGGTCCCAGGGTTGAGCCACTCGCGGAGTCCGACGCCCGGCCGTACAATCGGAACCTCAGACCCTTCTCTCTCAACAGAGGCGGACGCCCATGACCGCGCCGGTTCGGCTCCTGCTCGTCGCTCTCCTGTCGTTCGTCCCGGTAGCGGCCCGCGCCGCAGATCCGCTGGCGAAGAAGCTCGACGCGGTCATGGACGGCAAGGACTACAAGCAGGCCCACTGGGGCGTATTGATCGCGGACGCGAAGACAGGCGACGTACTCTACGCCCGCGAGCCGGACAAGCTGGTCACCCCCGCGTCCACGACCAAGCTCTTCTCCTGCGCCGCGGCGCTGCTCACCTACGGCCCCGATTACCGATTCGAGACGCCGGTCTATCGCCGCGGGCCGGTGGTGGACGGCTCACTTCACGGCGACCTGTTCCTGGTGGCCAGCGGCGACCTGACCTTCGGCGGCCGCACCGGCCCCGACGGCAAGCCGGCGTTCGCCGACGTGGACCACACCTACGCCAACAGCGGCCTCGGCGCCGCCGAGCTGACCGACACCGACCCGCTCGCCGGGCTGAAGGAGTTGGTGAAGCAAATCAAGAAGGCGGGCATCCAGGAGGTCCGCGGTGAGGTGCTGGTGGACGACCGGCTCTTCGCCCGGTCGGAGGGGACCGGCAGCGGCCCGGCCGTCGTCACGCCGATCATGGTCAACGACAACGTCGTGGACGTCTGCGTCACCCCCGGCGCGAAGTCCGGCGACCCGGCGACGGTCACGATGCGGCCGGAAACCGGCTACTTCCAGATGGACGCGGTGGTCACGACAGGCAACCCAGACACCGACCCGACGCTGACCCTGAACACGGTCGGTCCGAACCGGTTCACCGTCCGCGGCAAGGTGCCGGCCGGCGGCAAGCCGCTGGTCCGCATCTACCCGGTGGACGACCCGGCGACGTTCGCCCGCTACCTGTTCATCGAACTGCTCCGCAAGGAGGGCGTGCGCGTCCACGCCCCGCTGGCCAGGCCGGACAAGTTCGACTACCCCGAACCGGCCGGCTACGACAAGCTGACGAAGGTGGCGGCCTTCAAGTCGCCGCCGTTCAAGGAGACGATCCTGGTGACGCTCAAGGTGAGCAACAACCTGTATGCCAGCACGATGCCGCTGCTGGTCGCGGCGAAGAAGGGCAAGAAGACGCTCGAAGCCGGCCTCAAGGAGCAGCGGAAGGTCCTCCGCGACCTGGGGGTGGACGTGGAGACGATCTCGTTCGGCGGCGGGGCCGGCGGCTCGCCGGCCGACTGCGTGACACCGCGGGCGGTGGTGAAGCTGCTCTCCGCGATGGCGAAGCGGCCGGAGTGGAAGGCGTACCGCGCCGGCTTCCCGAGCCTCGGCGTGGACGGCACGCTGGCGAAGGTCGTTGACGAGGACAGCCCGGCCCGGGGCAAGGCGTTCGCCAAGACCGGCACCTGGATCTGGAAGGACGTGATGAACGATCGGTTCCTGCTCCGCAGCAAGGCGCTGGCCGGGGTGATGACGACGAAGGGCGGGCGGAAGTTGTTCCTCGCCTTCTACGTCAACGACGTGCCGCTGCCGGCCGACGTCACGTCGAGCCGCGAGGGGAAGGTGATGGGCAAGCTGTGCGAGATCGTCTACGCCAGCGACGAACGACGAACGACGAGTAGTCGCCGGGCCGCCACGGAGGGCGGCCCGGGATCGACAACCCGTTACGCAATCACCTGCCATCGTCGGGCAACAGCTCCCACTTCTCGCCGAAGAAGCCGGCGCGGACAACCTTGCCGGGCCAACGGCTGTTCGGCGGCGTCGTCACATCGACGACCGCGTAGTCCGGCAACTTCGGCACCTGCCGGGCGTTGTTCAACTGGGCGTACTCGCGGAACGTGAACCCGCTGTTGAGGACGACGTACTTCTTCGGGTTGAGCGGGTTCGGGTAGATCAGTACCGGGACGTGCGTGCCGGCGTCGTAGGTCTGGTCGCCGAGCTTCACGCCGTTCCTGGTCCACTTCACCGGCAGCTTGTCGGCGATCTTGGCCAGGATGGCGTTGCTCGACGGGTCGCCCCAGAGGACCAGATTGCTGGACGCGATGTCCTCGGCGGTGACGGCCGAGTCGTCCTTGACCGGGGCGTCGCCGCGGAACTGACTCCGCCATTGCTCGATCGCGTGCTTCATCTCGCCGGCCGCCCACGCGCCGACCTTGTCGTTGAGCGGCTTGCCGGTCGGGCGGACCATCAGGAACCGGTCCATGAAGGCGTCGTCGATGGGGCCTTGTAGGCCGGGTTTCTTGCCGTGCCAGAACCGCGTAACCACACTCCAGTTGCCATCCGTCTTGGCGAAGTGACCGAGGAGTCCGCCCTTAATCGCCGCGGCGAGCGTGAAGACACGCCGGCCGTCGATCACCACGTCACGCAGCGGGAGTACATTGTCCGGTCCGAAGTGGATCGTGAGGGCGGTCACGTTCTCGGTCGCTAGCGTGATCCGGCCACCGTTCCCGATCTTCCCCTGCACACGGGCCGGCTCCCAGTGCCTCCCAAGCCCCTCAACAGTTGCCCACCCACACCGGTTGTACCGCAGCGTGTACGTGACGAACTTGATCTCCTTCGGGTACGGCTCCCGCCCCTTCTCCACAATCGCGTCGATCCGCCGGCTGACCTCCGCCTTCGCCCCCGGCTCGTAGCGGTGCGCGGTCTTCGGGCCGATGATGTGCGTCAGCTCCAGCCCGACCTTCTTCATCTCCCGGGCCATCACGTCGGCGGCCTGCTTCTGCCGGTCGATCTCGCCGCTGTAGGCGACCGTCGGCAGGTTGAAGATGT
>DASSAT010000581.1:0-6913 GCA_035699305.1 Fimbriiglobus sp.
GTGCTGGTGTGTCGTTCCAGGCCCCCGACGCGCCCAGCAAGAGCGGCCGGGACGGCCGCGGTCCCAGGGTCAGAGCAGCCCCGCGGCCTCGTCGCAGAGTTGCCGCGCCCGCTCGGCGGTCGGCGCCTCGGCGATCACCCGCACGACCGGCTCGGTGTTGCTCGGCCGGACGTGCAGCCACCAGTCGGGACCGTCCAGCCGCAGGCCGTCGAGCGTGTTGGCCGTCGCCTCGGGCCACTTCGCTGCCAGTGCCGCCAACACCACGGGCAGCCGGTCTCGGGCGACCGCGAACTTCGTCTTGAGCATCGCGTAGTGCGGCAACTCCGCGACCAGCGTACTCAGCGGCTTCCCCTCGTCGGCCATCAGGCTGAGGATGAGCGCCATGCCGATGAACGGGTCGCGGACCCAGCCGACCCGCGGGTCGATGACGCCGCCGTTGCCCTCGCCGCCGATGACGGCGTTGGAACTCCGCATCCGCTCGACCACGTTCGCCTCGCCGACCGCGGACCGGGTGAACTCGCACCCGGCCTGCCGGGCGAGGTCCTGGATCACCCGCGACGTGGACATGTTCACCACCACTGGCCCGCGCTGATGTCGCAGCCGATACTTCACCGCCAGGGCCAGGGTGAGTTCTTCGCTGACGCAGGTGCCGGTCTCGTCGATCAGGGCGAGCCGGTCGGCGTCCGGGTCGAGGACGAACCCGACCGCCGCGCCGGTCTGCTTCACCCACGGGGCGACGTCCACCAGATGCGCCGGGGTCGGCTCCGGCTCGTGTGCGAAGACGCCGTCCGGCTCGCAGTGGTGCTGGATCACCTCGCAGCCGAGTTCCTGAAGTAGCCGCGCGCCCAGCGGTCCGCCGGCGCCGCCGTTGGCGTCGAGGAACACCCGGAACCGGAGGGAGGCAATCGCCGCGGCACTGACTTGATCGAGGACCAGCCGGGCGTGGTCGTCGAGTACGTCCGGCGGGACGCGGCCGGTGCCGATGCGGTTCCAGGAGGCGCGGATGAGCCCGCCCAGCTCGTAGAACGCCTGGACCTGCTTGCCCTGTTCGGCCGGCAGCACCGCGCCGTCCGGGCCGAACAGCTTCAGCCCGTTCCACGGCGCCGGGTTGTGGCTGGCGGTGATCTGCACGGCGCCGGCGGCCCCGAGTTGTCGGACGGCGACGCCGACCGTCGGGGTCGGGGCGATGCCGATGTCATCGACCTTGCAGCCGATGCTGAACAGCCCTGCGAGGACGGCGTGCCGGAGCATCTCGCCGCTGGGCCGGCTGTCGCGTGCGACGACGACTCGCCCACCGTGCAGGAACGTCCCGAGGGCGGCGGCGAACCGTGCGGCCGGCTCCGGCGTCAGGCTCTCGCCGACGATCCCGCGGATGCCGGATACGCTGACGATCAGTTCGGTTCCCATGCGGGGGCGGCCTCCGGGGCGCGGGTCGGGGGTATTGTGCAGGGTCGGAGCTGCGGCCGCCAGGGAGTGACGTTCCTCGGCGGGAGGTCAGGAGTCAGATGGTCACTTCGGAAGTGGCAATCTGACCGCCTGACTTCGCCCCCACCTCAACCGGTCGGAGCCAGGGGATCAGGGGATCACTTTTTGGAGTGGCAATGTGATCTCCTGATCCCGGTACGATCGTCATCCACTTCCGTGATCGGGAGACCAGATTGCCAATTCGGGGAGTGGCAATGTGGCAATCTGATCCCCGTCCGGGCATCCAAGCGGACTCGACACACTATACTGTCCATAAGTTCAGAACGGTGGATGTCAAGTCAGCGGCCGCAGAGCCGGGCTGGACTCTCATAGGGTGGGTCATGCGAGTCTTCGAGCGCCGACCCACCATCCGGGAGTGTAGTAGGCACACTCCGTGTGCCGTCGAACCAAGAACGGCACACGGAGTGTGCCTACTACATTGAAAGTCCGGTGGGTCGGCGCCCGCAAAGCCGGGCTTGACCCACCCTACGGAAGAATGCCACTCCTGGTGGCCGCGGCTTTGAAATGCTGGGCGTTCGGCTGGCGTCTGTGGGGCGGGGGTTTGTGTCCGTCGGCTGGGGGTGATACCCTACACCCTCGGACTTCCCCTGCGACCATCCGAAAGGGCCGGACTTGGGCCGTCGATTGCTCGCCGCGTTCTTGCTGGGCGTGCTGGCCGTCGGGGCTGGGCTGCTGGCGTTCGGCCCGCCCCGGCTGGGCGACGCGCCCGACCTCGTCTGGGGCGAACACGGCGGCGTCCGCGACGGCAGCTTCTCCAAACCCCGCGCCGCCGCCATCGACCCCGAGGACCGGCTGTTCATCGTCGATTTCACCGCCCGCATCCAGGCGTTCGACCTTGACGGCAAACACCTCGGCGTCACCTGGACCACCCCCGACTTCCGCAACGGCCGGCCCAGCGGACTCGGGATCGACAACGACGGCCACCTGATCGTCTGCGACTCGCATTATCACTGCCTGCGCATCTACACGGCCGACGGCAAGGAACTGCGGAAGATCGGCGGCGAGGCCGGCAGCAAGCCGGGGCAGTGGGGGTACGTCTCGGACTGCGTGCAGGACAAGGCCGGCAACTACTACGTCTCGGAGTTCGGCCAGAACGACCGGATCACCAAGCTCGACCGGGACGGCAAGTTCATTACCTGCTGGGGCGAGCCGGGGTCGGGACCGGGGCAGTTCAACCGGGTGCGGGCACTGGCCCTGTCGCCGGCTGGGGACCAACTCTATCTGGCCGACGCCTGCAACCACCGTATCCAGGTGTTCGCCCTGGACGGGACGTTCGTCCGCCAGTTCGGCGAGCCGGGGGACGGGCCGGGCCAGCTTCGCTACCCCTACGACGTGGCGTTCGGCCCGGACGGCGAACTTTACGTCGTCGAGTACGGCAACAACCGCGTGCAGAAGTTCACCGCGGACGGCACACCGCTGGGCACCTGGGGTAGCCCCGGAAGCGGGCCGGGCCAGCTGGCGAACCCGTGGGCGGTCGTGGTGGACCGGTTCGGGCGGATGCACGTGATCGACAGCGACAACCACCGGGTCCAGCGGGTGAGGTTTTAGTTCCAAGTTCCAGAGTTCCAAGTTCCAAGTCGGAACGGATAGCTCTCAATCTTGGAACTTGGAACTCTGGAACTTGGAACTTCAATGTTCCGCCTGACCGATTTCCTCGAAGACCACTGGCTGACGGTCGCGCTGCTGATCGTGGCAGTGGTGACAGGCGCTCATGTCTTGCTTCGTCGGTCCGCCGGCCGCGGCACCCCTCCGGTCGCTCTTGCCGTTGCGTATGCCTGCGGGTTGCTCGGCCTCGGCGCGCTGCTCGTCCCGTCGTGGGCGTTCGCCCTCTCCGAGTGGCGGCTCACCGTCGCCCAGGGGTTCGTTCTGGCCGCGTCGCTGGGCTTCATTGTCGCGGGGCTGGTGCTGGCGTTCACCCGGGCTTGGTCGTTCTGGGTCGGCGTCGTACTCGGCGGGGTGGCGCTGCTCGGACTGGGCGGGTGGGTGATTCCCAGGCTGGCTGCGGGGATCGTCGAGGTCGTCAAGAGCCTCGGCGGGCTGGAGTTCGTCCGACCGGAGTGGCTGGTCCTGCTGGTGTTCGTGCCGGTCATCGTACTCATGAGCCGGCGGAGCCTGTCCGGGCTGGGGCCGACCCGCAAATGGACCGCCATCACGCTTCGGGCGCTGGGCGTCGCTTGCCTGGCGCTGGCACTCGCCGAGCCGCGCATCCGCCGGTCGAGCGAGCACGTCACGGTGCTGTTTGTCGTGGACCGGTCGTTCAGCGTGCCGCAGGACCTGGAGCCGGACAAGACGGCGAACGAGGCGGTGGACCGGCGCTGGGAGCACACGAAGCGGTTCATCGAGGAGGCGGTCCGGCGGCACGGCCAGCAGAGCCGACGCGACCAGGCCGGGCTGATCCTCTTCGGCAAGCGACCGCGGCTGGCGCTGCCGCCATCGGCGGCCGGCAAGCTGCCGGTGGACGAGCGGATGGCCGGGCCGATCGACGGCAACTACACGGACATCGCCGCGGCGATCAAGCTGGCGCTGGCCTCGTTCCCGGAGGGGACCGGCAAGCGGATCGTGCTGCTCTCCGACGGCAACGAGAACATCGGCAGCGCCGAGGAGCAGGCCGACCTCGCCGCGAAGAACGGCGTCGAGATCGACACGATCGCCCTGGCCCCCGGGTTCCGCAACGAGAGCGAGGTGCTGGTCCAGGCGGTCGAGGCGCCGCCGGTGACGGCCCAGGGGCAGCGGTTGCCGGTCCGGGTGCTGGTCCGCAACGCCACCCCAGACCGGGTAGTGGACGGCCGGCTCGAAGTCCTCAAATCGTCGCGCGGGGAGAACCGGGAGATCGAGATCGAGGACGGCCCGCAGGTGCTCGATGGAGGCCACCCGCCGAAGGTGCGACTGATGCCGGGGCTGAACGTCTTCCGCTTCCGCGACCGGGTGGACCCGTCGGGGGACTCGGCGTTCGCCTACCGCGCCACCTTCACGCCGATCGAGTCCCGGCCGATCAGTGGCGGCACGCTCGTCGGCGGCCTACCCGGCGACCGGGCGGCCAACAACCGCGCCGCGGCGGCGGTCGTCTCCCGCGGCCAGCGGCGGGTGCTGTTCCTCGACGAGAACGACCCGGACACTGGCCGGTCGCAGCACGAGTACCTGATTAACACCCTGCTGAAGTCACGCATTCGCGTGGACCGCCTACCGGCCGGGCGGCTGCCGGCCGACAAGGGCGAACTGGGCGTCTTCCTGAGCAACTACGACCTGGTCGTCCTCGCCAACGTCCCGGCCGAGCAGTTCACCCAGGACCAGATGGAGGTGCTGCGGTCGTCGGTCTACGACCAGGGGTGCGGGCTGGTGATGATCGGCGGGCCGGACGCGTTCGGCCCCGGCGGCTACCAGGGGACGCCGGTCGAGGCGGCCCTGCCGGTGGACTGCGAGATCAAGGCGCTGAAAGCCGCCGGCCGCGGCGGGCTGGTGCTGGTCATGCACGCCAGCGAGATGGCCGACGGCAACAAGTGGCAGAAGGAGATCGCCAAGCTGGCCATCCAGCGGCTCGGCCCGGTGGACATGGTCGGCGTCACCCAGTACGGGTTCGGCGGCAACGGGGTCAGCTGGGTGGTCCCGTTCCAGGTGGTCGGCGAGGACCGCAACCGGCTGCTGGCCAAGGTGGACAGCATGATGCCCGGCGACATGCCGGACTTCGACCCGTTCCTGACGGCCGCGGCCGACACCCTGACCGACAAGAAGTACGACCTGGCGGTCAAGCACTGCATCGTCATCAGCGACGGCGACCCGCAGTACAAAGCGCCGGGTAAGGCAGCGGTCCAGAAGATGGCCGACAACGGGGCGACCTGCACCACCGTAGGGGTGGCGACCCACGGGGTCAACGAGGACGCCAAGATGCAGGCGATCGCCAGCGGCACCCGCGACGCCGACGGCAAGCCCGGCAACTTCTACAAGGTGACCAACCCGAACCAGCTGCCGGCCATCTACATCAAGGAGAGCCGGCGCGTCAGCCAGTCGTTCATCTACAAGGAGCCGTTCGTCCCGGGCGTGGTCGGTGTGGAGGGGTCGTCGGACGTGCTGGCCCCGGGGCTGCCCAGCCCGCTGCCGCGGCTACACGGGTTCGTCCGCACCACGATGAAGTCCAACGTCCTGGCCGGCATGTCGCTGGAGGGGCCGACGCCGTACCCGGACCAGCGGTTCCCGCTCTTGGCGTCGTGGCGCTACGGGCTGGGCAAGGCGGCGGCGTTCACCTCCGATGCCCGCACCCAGCCAGGGTCCGCCGAGCAGTGGTGGGACAAGGAGTGGGTCGGGTCGGACATGTACCAGAAGTTCTGGGAGCAGGTGGTCAACTGGGCGATGCGCGAGGCGGAGCGCGGCCGGCTGACACTGGTGACGGAGTACCGCGACGGCATGGTGCGGGTGACGGCCGACGTGCGTGACGAGAAGGATCGGCCGGTCGGCGGGCTGGACCTGCGCGGGGCGGTGACGCCGCCGACCCCGCCGGCCCCGGGCGAGAAGCCGCCGCGGGTCGAGTTCCGGCCCAAGGGCGGCGGCATCTACGAGGCCGAGTTCCCGGCGGAGGAAGCGGGGTCGTACTTTGTCAACGTGCAGGCGCTCGCGCCGGAGCGCGGCCCGGACGGCAGCATCATCCTGGAGAAGGACGGCACCGCGCGGATGAAGACGTTCGACGCGGCCCGGTCCGGGGTGACGGTGCCGTACTCCCCCGAGTTCGCCGACCTGGAGAGCAACACCCCGCTGATGCGCCGGCTCGCCGACAGGACCGGCGGCAAGTTCCACACCGAGGACGAGGCGGACCTGCAACAGCTGCTCGCCTCCGGCGACCTCTTCCGCGAGGCGCCAGCGACCGTCCGGGCGCTGTTGCCGTTCTGGTACTGGCTGGTGTTCGCGGCCGGGCTGCTGCTGCTGTTCGACGTGGCGACGCGCCGCATCGCGATTGAATGGGCCGAGGTGCGTACCGTCTCGACGCGGGTCTGGGCCAACCTCCGCCATCAGGACGTGGCGGTGGAGGAGTCGGCCGGCCTGGGCCGGCTGTTGCGGCGGAAGGCGGCCGTCGGCGAGGTGATCGACCGGGACCGGTCTACTCGCCGGTTCGAGCCGACCACTAGCCCCAGCGACCCCGCCCCGGCCGGGGCCGACGAGTACGTCTCGGCGATCCCCGGCGTGTCGGCCCCGCCGCCGCCGGCCCCGCGGACGGACGAGCCGCCGGCCGAGGAGGAAGAGGACACGCTCACCAAGCTGCGCAAGGCCCGGGACCGCGCCCGCCGGCAGCAGCGGCGGGACGAGGACGAGCCTCCCGGTCGCGCTCCCTGACCGACACCGACCGGATCAGCTGGCCCACGCTCTTGCTCTGTTGAAATGCTGGGTCTTGTAGGGTGGGCCGAGTCTTCGAGGCCCACCGTCGGGCAATGGTGGGCCTCGA
>DASSAT010000582.1:0-7951 GCA_035699305.1 Fimbriiglobus sp.
CCAAGGGCCGGGAGGCGTTCCGCGAGCCGCGGATCGCGTACTGGAACGTCCCCCTGATGCGGGACGAAAAGATCGTCGAGCGGCCCGCCGACCAGCACACACTGACGAAGCGGTACACCGAAGAGGCGGTGAAGTTCATCCGCGCGAACAAGGAGAAGCCGTTCTTCCTGTACCTGGCGCACACGATGGTCCACGTCCCGCTGTTCGCGTCGAAGGACTTCGCCGGCAAGAGTCCGCGCGGCCCCTACGGCGATGCAATCGAGGAGGTGGACTGGTCGGTCGGCGAGGTGCTCCAGGCGATCCGGGCGGCGGGGATCGACAAGACCACCTGGGTGACGTTCACCAGCGACAACGGCCCGTGGCTGATCTTCCGCGAGCAGGGCGGGTCGGCGGGGCCGCTGCGCGAGGGAAAGGGGAGCACCTGGGAGGGCGGGATGCGGGAGCCGGGGGTGATGTGGTGGCCGGGCACCATCCCCGCCGGCGCGGTCAACCACGACATCGCTTGCACGATGGACCTGTTCGTGACCGCGGCGAAGCTGGCCGGGGCGAAGGTGCCGGCCGACCGCCCCATCGACGGCTACGACCTGTCGGCGACGATGACCGGGAAGGGGCCGGGGCCGCGGGACGTGATGTTCTACTACCGGGACACGAAGCTCTACGCGGTCCGGCAGGGGCCGTGGAAGGCGCACTTCGTGACGCGCGCTGGATATGGCTCGGCCAAGCCGGAGGCGCACGACCCGCCGCTGGTGTTCCACCTCGGCCACGACCCCGGGGAGCAGTACGACCAGTCGAAGCAGCGGCCGGACGTGGTGGCGCGGTTGACGAAGCTCGCGGCGGAGCACCGCGCGGGGATGAAGCCCGGGGAACCGCAACTAGACGCGCGGCTCCCGAAGAAGTAAAGGCATTCACCACAAAGGCACAAAGATCACACAAAGACACACAAAGAGAAATCCTGTCATCCTTTGTGTTCCTTTGTGTGATCTTTGTGCCTTTGTGGTGAATGCCTTCTATCCCAGCGCCGCGCTTAACTCCGCGACCAGCGCCCGCACGTCCGCCAGCGCCTTCGACCGCTCCGCCTCCAACTTCCGCACCAGCGCGCTGCCGACGATCACCCCGTCGGCCACCTCGCGCAACTCGCGGACATGCTCCGGTCGGCTCACCCCGAACCCGACGCACAGCGGCAGGTCGGTCATCCCTCGCAGCCGGCCGACCACGCCGCGCACCTGCGCCGACACCGCCTCCCGCTCGCCGGTGATGCCGACCACGCTGACCACGTAGACGAACCCGCTGCACGCCTTCACGATCCGCTCGGCGCGCTCGGGCGAGGTGGTCGGCGTGACCAGCAGGATCAGCTTGAAGTCGCGGTCCCGGCACGCCGCCGCCAGGTCGTCGGCCTCCTCGGCCGGCAGGTCCGGCACGATGGCGCCGCTCAACCCAGCCCCTTGCGCCGCGTCGAGGAACGCCGCAACGCCCTTCTTAAAGACGAGCGAGTATGAGGCCATTGCCGCCAGCGGCATCTGCCAGCCGGGGGTGGACGTGACCTGCTTGAGCGTGTCGAAGACCTCAGCGAGCTTCAGCCCGTGGGCGAGGGCGCGGGTGTACGACGCCTGGACGACCGGCCCATCAGCAATCGGGTCGGAGAACGGGAAGCCGATCTCCATGAGAGAAGCGCCCGCGGCCGCGACGGCAGGGACCACCTCGCGGGTAAACGCCAGGTCCGGGTCGCCGGCGGTCAGGAACGGCATGAAGGCTTTGCGGCCCTCGCCGCGGAGCCGCTGAAAGAGTGCGTCGATCGAGTTCATGCGGTCACAGATACTTGACGCACACCACGCCGGCCACCACCAGCACCGCGCCGAGCACGCGGCCCGGTGTGATCGGGTCGGGCTTGAGGCCCATCAGGGCGAAGTGGTCCAGCAGCATCGAGCAGAGCAGCTGCCCGCCGACCACCAGCGCGATGAACGCCGCCGCTCCGAGTTGCCGGGTCAGGGTCGCCCCGGCCAGCACGATCAGCGCGCCGAGCGGACCGCCGACCCAGTTCCACCACTCGGTCTGGCGGACGGCACTCGACGCCGGTGCCGGTGGGCGAACCAGCAGCAGGACCGTGCAGGCGGTGACGAACGTGCCGCAGATGGAGAAGAACGTGGCGAACGCCGGGCTGTCGAGGTTGGTGCGGAAGCGGGTGTTGGCGGTCGCCTGGAGGGCGATGCACGCCCCGGCCCCGGCGGCCAGCAGGGCGAGGAGGGTCTGGGTCATACGGAGAGTGTAGGGCCGCTACCCCGCTTCGCCCTCGATGCGGTCGAGGTGGACACGGCCTTGCCGTGGCTAAGCTTCTAGATTATCTCGGGGATCACGGGCGGCCCCGGCCGAAGTAACCGGGGCGATTATATGCCGCCCGGGTGTCCGTGCGGGGCGGGTCAGCAGGACGGGGGAGCGGTCCGATCATCGACCGGGAGTGGCTCAAGAGGAACGGCGGTCGGCCCAGCCGGAGTGAGTTCGACCGGGGGGGGGGTATCGGTGTACGGTACGCGGTCGTCCTCGGGGGAGATGTCCAACGGCTCCCCGCGGAGGTAGTCGGCGTTGTCGGGATGGATGACGCGACGGCGGTTCATGGCGCCCTCTCGATTCGAAAGTACTCAACAGCGGTACGATGCCACCGCCGACGATTCGGACGACACCACAACTCAACAGCATGAAGACCCGTCCCGACCAAACGGATGTTCGGCAGTCGCAATGGTTGATCGTAAACCACGATTGCACGAGACGGGAACGGCAATTGATGGTGTGGGCGAAAGTCGTGCAGGAGTTGTCGCCGCCCTTGTGCCCGCCACCACACCCGGATCGCAACTCGAGTTGGCCCCGGCGCGCCGCGCGACGAACCGAACGAACAGATCGAATCGAGGTACAACCCGCGGGAACTCGGTGTCGGCCGGGACGGAGTAAGTGTAACACACCTCCAGTAGATCGAACGCGGGCCGCGAACCGTGCTGGCGGGTTATCGCACTCATCACGCAATGCTGGGCGGAGACCCGCGGTCGGCTCATGGGCGAACTCCGTCGCGTGTACTCTACCCTACTTCGCCGTCAGCCTCGCCACCTCGGCGCAGTCCTTGTCGCCGCGGCCGCTGAAGCAGAGCACCACCACGTCGCCCTTCGGCCGCTTCGCGGCGATCCGCATCGTCTCGACCAGCGCGTGCGCCGTCTCCAGCGCCGGCAGGATGCCCTCCAGCCGGGCGCACAGCGCGAACGCCTCCAGTGCCTCCCGGTCGGTGGCGTTCGTGTACCGCACCCGGCCGGTGTCGCGCCAAAAGCTGTGCTCCGGCCCGACCCCGGGGTAGTCCAGCCCGGCGGAGACGGAGTGGACCGGGGCCGTCTGGCCGTCGTCGTCCTGAAGCACATAACTGAAGCTGCCGTGCAATACCCCAGGCTTGCCGAAGCTCAGCGTCGCCGCGTGCTCGCCGAACGTCGGCCCGCGGCCGGCCGCCTCGACGCCGACCAACTCCACCCCCGTATCCTCGGCGAACGGGTGGAAGATGCCGGCCGCGTTCGACCCGCCGCCGACGCACGCCACCACCACGTCCGGCAACCGGCCGACCTGCTCGCGGCACTGGGCCTTCGCTTCCTCGCCGATGACGCTCTGGAAGTCGCGGACCATCACCGGGAACGGGTGCGGCCCGACCACGCTGCCGATGATGTAGTGCGTGTCCTCGACCGTACTCATCCACTCGCGCATCGCCTCGTTGATCGCGTCGCGGAGCGTCTTGCTACCGGTCTCGACGGCGAACACCTCGGTCCCCATCGCCCTCATGCGGAAGACGTTCGGCTCCTGCCGGCGGACGTCCTCCGCGCCCATGTAGACGCGGCTGGTCAGCCCGAACAGCGCCGCCGCGGTCGCCGTCGCCACCCCGTGCATCCCGGCCCCGGTCTCGGCGATCACCCGCGCCTTGCCCATCCGCCGGGTCAACATCGCCTGGCCCAGCGCGTTGTTGATCTTGTGGGCGCCGGTGTGGTTGAGGTCTTCGCGCTTGAGGTAAATCCGCGCGCCGCCGGCCTCCTTCGTCAGCCGCTCGGCGAGGTAGAAGCGGCTCGGCCGGCCGACGTAGTCGTGCATCAGCCGGCGGAACTCGGCCTGGAACGCCGGGTCGGCCTTCGCCTCGCGGTACGCCCGGTCGAGTTGGTCCAGGGCGAACATCAGCGTCTCGGGGACGAACCGGCCTCCATAGGCGCCGAACCGGCCACGGGTATCAGGGAGAGAAGTCATAAGAGAATTCACCGCAGAGGGCGCAGAGAACGCAGAGGGAAAGACAGAATTAGAATTGTATCAAGCAAGAGGATTAGCGCCGGACGTGGCGGGATGGATAATACTTTCCTAACTCCGTCTTTCTCTCTGCGCCCTCCGCGCCCTCTGCGGTGAATCTCTTATGCCCGAGTTGCCGGAGGTGGAGACCGTCGTCCGCGACCTACGGCCGCTCCTGGTGGGGCGGCGGTTCGTGGCGGTTCGCATTGGGAAGCGAAAGCTCCGACGACCGTGGAAGCGGAGTTGGACCGCCCGGCTGGTCGGGGCGACGGTGGCGGGCGTCCGCCGTCGGGGGAAGTGGATCGTCCTCGACCTGGACGCCGGGCCGCGGCTAGTCGTCCATCTGGGCATGACCGGGCAGTTCACGGTCGCCCCGGTCAGCGAGCCGGTGCGAGAGCACACGCACCTGGTCATCGAACTGGAGGGCGGAGAGTCACAGCTGCGGTTCCGCGACGCGCGGCGGTTCGGCAGCGTCGAGCTGTTCGCCGACGAGGCGGCGGTGCGGACGTTCCTGACCGACCGCCTCGGGCCGGAGCCGGCGGAGATCGCCCCGGAAGCGTTTCGCGCGGCGCTGCGGCGGACCGGCCGGCCGGTCAAGGCGGTCCTGCTGGATCAAACGGTCGTGGCGGGGGTGGGGAACATCTACGCCGACGAGGCACTGCACCGGGCCGGGCTGCACCCGGAGCGACGCGGCAAGACCGTGACGGCCGCCGAAGCTGACCGGCTGCGGGAGGCGGTCGCGGCGGTCATCGCGGCGGCGATCGAGTGCCGCGGCTCGACCATCCGCGACTACGTCGGCGGGTCGGGGTGCCGCGGCGGCTACCAGGACGAGTTCCACGTCTACGGCCGCACCGGCGAGGCGTGCCTTTCGTGCTTCGAGTCGATTGAGGTTGTCCGTGTGGCCGGTCGGTCGTCACACTACTGTCCGGCCTGTCAGAAGAATTCACCGCAGAGGGCGCGGAGGGCGCAGAGGAAAACCATGAGTCAGAAAGGCCGAAATTGAAAATGAACTCTCTCCCTCTTCTCTCCGCGCCCTCCGCGCCCTCTGCGGTGAATTAATCATGTCGTACCGAGCGTTCAAGCGGCTGCTCGGCGAGACCAGCCTGGAGCGGAAGTGCCGGTGGCTGCTGGCCGCTGGGGTGCTGATCCTGATGTCGGCCAGCTTCTACTTCTACGCCCGCCAGACCGAGGGCCTGGCCTACGACCAGCTCACCCACACCGGCCGGGCGCTGATCCCGCCGATCGTCGCCCAACTCCACGTCCGCGGCGAACTGGCCAAGGGAATGGAGGAGTTCCAGCAGCTCACCGAGGAGACCTGGCCGGAGAACCTCAAGCAGTACAAGTACCAGATCATCCTGCCGCGGCCGGACGCCCCGCCGCTACGGCAGGCCGCCCCCGAGGACGCCGGTCCGATCCAGCCGCTGTTGCTCCCCGACGGGCCGACGGAGAACACTCGCACCCTCCCCCGGGAGAAGGCGTACCTGTACTACGGGGCGGTCCGGGCCGGGACCAAGTGCGCCGAGTGCCACCGCAGCGCGGTGCGGCTGGCCGAGGACCTCGGCACTGACCCGGCCGACCCCCGGGTCGCCCGGGTGGTCCGGCCGGACCTCCGCCGCGGCGACCTGATGGCCGTCGTCCGGGTGGAGTTGTCCACCGAGGGGATCGAGGCCGGGTTCCATCTGAACCGCGCCCTGCTCCTGACCTTCGCCGCCGTCGCCGCCATGCTCGTCCTGGCCGGCAGCTACCTGGTCATCCGCTACGTCGTCGTCAAGCCGGTCAAGCACCTCAAGTCCGTCGCCGACGCGATCGCGGCCGGCCACCTCAACGTCCGCAGCGAGATCCAGACCGGCGACGAGTTCGAGGACCTCTCGGACGCCTTCAACCGGATGCTGCGTAACCTGACCAACATGCAGGACCGCAACCGCAACCTGATCGCCGACCTGGACCGCAAGGTGGACGAGCTGGCGCGAGTGAACATGGCCCTGTTCGAGTCCGACCGGCTCAAGGGCGACTTCCTGCACACCATGTCCCACGAGCTGCGCACCCCGCTCAACAGCATCATCGGGTTCAGCGAGATGCTGCTCGGGGCGGACAACCTGACCGACCGGCAGCACCGGTGGTCCGGGAACATCAACACCAGCGGGCAGCACCTGCTGGCGCTCATCAACGACATCCTGGAATTGGCCAAGCTGGAGGCCGGCAAGCTGCGCGTCCACCCGGCCGAGCTGGACGTTCGCGCGGTCTGCGAGCAGGCGGCGGCGCTGCACCGCACCCTGGCGGAGAAGAAGAACGTCGAGCTGCGGGTCGAGGTGCCGCCCGAGTTGCCGCCGGCCCGACAGGACGCCGGCAAGCTCGGTCAGGTGCTCGGCAACCTGCTCTCGAACGCGATCAAGTTCACCCCCGAGGGCGGCCGGGTGACGCTGCGGGCGGCGGTCGAGGGGGAGCAGCTGGTCCTCACCGTGGCCGACACCGGGGTCGGCATCGCCCCGGAGGAGCAGGAGTTGGTGTTCGACAAGTTCCGCCAGGCGTCCAACCCATTGACCCGCGAGCAGGGCGGCACCGGGCTGGGCCTGTCGATCGTGCGGGAGTTGGCGAAGTTGCTGGGCGGCGACATCTCGTTGCGCAGCGATCTGGGGCGCGGCAGTACGTTCACCGTGCGGGTGGCGCTGCGGCTGGCGGACGACCCGGCGCTGGCGTTCGACCTGCCGGAGGAGCCACCGCCAGCGTCGCGGCCGCTGCCGGCGGTCACGGTGCCCGAGTTGCCGGAGGGCGAAAGCAACGGTCCGGTGGGATAGTCGCATGAAGGCATTCACCACAAAGGCACAAAGATCACACAGAGGAACACAAAGGAAGACAAGGCTGCTTCTTACTTTGTGTGTCTTTGTGTGATCTTTGTGCCTTTGTGGTGAATGCCTTCTGACCACCCCGACCGGCTACCCGGTAAGAGCAGAACCTCATGCCCCCCGTTGCGAAACTCCACGACTGGAACCTCACTCCCAAGGAGGCGGTCGCCCTTCAGCGGGAACTCGCCGCCCGGGTGGACACGAAGACCCCGCTGGGAAAGCTCGACCTCGTCGCCGGCTGCGACGTCTCCTACGACCGCGGGTCGCCGCGGATGCACGCGGCAATCGTCGTGGTGCGGGTGTCGGACCTGAGCGTGGTCGAGAGTATGGTCGCACACGCCGACGTGACTTTCCCGTATGTGCCGGGGTTGCTGTCCTTCCGCGAGGCGCCGCCGGTGTTGGCGGCCTGGAAGCGTTTGCGCAGCGAGCCGGATGCCGTTATGCTCGACGCACAGGGGATCGCGCACCCGCGACGGCTGGGGCTGGCCTGCCACGTCGGGCTGTGGCTGGACCGGCCGTGTGTCGGCTGCGCCAAGTCCCGACTCGTCGGGACGTTCGCCGAGCCGGGGCCGGCCGCGGGCGACACCTCGCCGCTGACGGACAAGGGCGAACAGGTCGGGGTGGTGATGCGGACGCGGGCGCGGACGAAGCCGGTGTTCGTGTCGCCGGGGCATCGGCTGGACCTGGAGGGGGCGGTGGCCGTGGTCCGGGCCACCCTGAGCGGGTATCGGCTGCCGGTGCCGACCCGGCTCGCGCACGTCGCCGCCAACCAGGCCCGGGCCGCGGGCTTAATGTAGTCCGCTCGCTCCGCGAGC
>DASSAT010000583.1:0-2021 GCA_035699305.1 Fimbriiglobus sp.
CGGGACGGCCGCGGTCCCAGGGAAGGCCGCTCTTGCTTCCCGGGTCAGGGACATCACTGATTGTCCGGAACGGCCCCTGACTCGTCTAGCAAGAGCGGCCGGGACGGCCGCGGTCCCGGGGAAGGCCGCTCTTGCTAACCCGGTCGGGGGCCTTCCGGTGCCCGCGTAACGGCCCCTCCCGGCGAGGGGGCGGCGGCCGGGACGGCCGCGGTCCCAGGGAACCAGCTCTGCCGGGCCGCGTGCGTCGCGCCGAGGTTGCGGCAGGCGATCAGCTCCGCCACGATGCTCACCGCGATCTCCGGCACCGTCTGCGAGCCGATGTCGTAGCCCAGCGGCGCGTGCACCCGCTCCAGCGCTGCCGCCGACACGTTCTTGGCGATCAGGTCCTCGAAGATCATCCGCACCTTGCGCTTGCTGCCGATCATGCCGACGTAGCCGCAGGCGGTGCTGGCCAGGTGGTACAACGCCTCCTCGTCGTGGCTGTGGCCGCGGGTCAGGATCACCGCATACGTCGAGGGCGTCAGCGTCGGGGCCAGTTCCTTTAACACACGGCCGATGTCGCCGACCAGCCGGCGCGTCGCCGACGGGAACCGCTCGGGGCTAGCGTACTTGTCGCGGTCGTCCAGCACCCAGACCTCGAAGCCGGTCTCGGCCGCGAGCTTCGCCACCGCCTGCCCGACGTGACCGCCGCCGACCAGCAAGAGCGTCACCCGCGGCAGACTCGGCAGGTACGCGACCCCCTGCCGGGTGGACGGCTTCGGTCGCGTCGAGAGCGGGGCGAGGTTCGCCGTCACCGCCTCCCAGGCAGGGCGCTCCGCGACTTGCGCGACGGGAGTGCCGGTCGCGTCGAAGAGGTAGCGGTCGCCGGCCGGTAGTTCGCCGCCGATTACCACGGCTTCGGTGAAGCCGGCACCGTGCTCGGCCAACTCTTGTAGCTTGCGGTAGTAGTCGGCGGCCGCGGCGGACATGAGCGGGTCGGCCAGGATGGTCATGCGGCCGCCGCAGATCAGGCCGTCGTCCCAGCCGTAGTTGTCGTCGAGTTGAAAGGTGAGGACTTCGGCCCGGCCGGCGGCGTTGAGCGCGTGCAGCGCCTTGCGCTTGACCTCGGCCTCGACGCAGCCGCCGCCGAGCGTGCCGGCCTGGGTGCCGTCCGGGAAGACCAGCATCGCGGCGCCGGCCTTCTGCGGCGTGCTGCCGCGCGTCTCCACGACCGCGCAGAACACGCACGGCCGTTGCCGCGACAGCGCCCCGGCCAGCTCGGCGAGTAGCTCTCGCATCGGCTACTCCGCCATCGAGTGACCGACCACCACTAGGCTCACCCCCAGCGCCGCGTCCTTGCCGCCGGCCTTCACCGGCTGCTTGTAGCTCAAGACCCAGTGCTCCTGCGGCTTGCCCTCGACGGCCGGCTTGTCGCCCGGCTTCGGGTTCGGGAACAGGAGGACGACCCCCGGGTGTTTGCGGACGGTCGCGGTCTTGCTCTGCTCCTGGAGGTCCTTGGGGTCGAGCAGGTCCGGCTTGGGGTCGTTGGCGGCCGGGGTCAAGAGCGCGAACTCGTTGTACGGGGCCGTCCCCATGTGGTCGCCGTCCATCGGCTGGATGCCCAGCCGCAGGGTGTAGACGCCCGGCTTGATGTTCTGTTGGCGGTAGTCCTTCCACACCGCCGGGAACTTCACCGCCCCGAGGACCGCAGTCTCCTCCAGGCCGGCATAGCCCTGGTCGCCCGCCTTCGCCGGCAGGGTCTTGCGCTGCCAGACGGTCAGGAGCGGCTTGCCCGCGGTGTCGGTGACGGTCATGGCCTTCGCGTCGAGCAGGGCGCGGACCGGCGCGGCCAACTCCTTCGGCGGCGGAGTGTCCTCGACCTTGACGGCGTAATCGGCGGCGACACCGCGGCCGACGAGGGCGAGGAGTACGGCGGCCGCCAGGGTGCGGGTCATGCGGTATCTCCGCGGAGAAGAGGATGAAGCTTGTAGGGTGGGTCGAGTCTTCGAGGCCCACCGTCTGGCGCCAGACGGTGGGCCTCG
>DASSAT010000584.1:0-14931 GCA_035699305.1 Fimbriiglobus sp.
ACCGAATTATAGCGCACTGGCGGCGACGCGCACGACGCCGGTAGCCCCTTCTTCCCCATCACAAGAAATGTCCCGATCCAGGAACCGGCGGATCACGCTGATGTTGGTGGTCAGGTGACGGGTGACTTCGGTCGTGCGGTACTCGGAGGCGTCCGGCGACAGCGTCAGCGGCAGGACGATCTGGTCGGCGGCGTGCGGGTCCACCGGGGCGTCCGCGTTGCGGAACGCGATCGCCTGGTCGGCCGCGTCGTCGGCGACCGCCTCGGCCGGCTTGCCGCGCTCCCCGATGGCGAAGAATAGCGGCAGCACCGGCGCCTGGCGGAACAGGCAGCCGACGACCGTCCCCGGCCCGCCGCGCCACTCCTCCTCGGGGATATGGCTCTCAACGCCCTCGCGCTTCAGCCGCTCGGCCAGTCTGCGGGCCTGTCGTTTGGCGATCGACTCGGGCAGCCCGGCGACGGCGCTGAACCCGCCCGCCGTTGTCAATTTCGGGCAATCCATGATCCTCAGTCCGCGGACCCGCGGGCAGGGTCGGATCGTGACACGGATTTCGCCGCCGCCGCGGGGGTAAAACCCGGGGCGGACCATCTCCAACGAGACATCGATCCCCATTCGCTTCAGGTACGCGGCCCAGGTGGTCGCGTTGTAGTGGTGGCACGGGCTGGTCGAGACGTGCGTGCCGCCGGTGATGGTCAACTCGCTCTCGGCCGCCCCACGCAGCGCCAGCGGCAGGTAGATGGTGTGCAGCACCAGCCCGGTCGCGCCCGCGGTGCCGATGCTGAAGTGGTACTTCCCGGCCTTCACCTCGCCCGGCTCGAAGTACAGCGTACTCGATCCGACCGACCCGCCCTTGAACCGGGCGCGGCAGATGTCGCTCGCTGCCTTCACGGACATGACGTGCTGCGGCCGCAGCCCCGGCGGCTTTCGGTTGGCCCGGACGTTGACGAGCTTGAACGGCTTCCCGGTCAGGATCGACAGGGCCAGCGCGGAGCGGAGGATCTGACCGCCGCCTTCGCCGTGGGAGCCGTCCAGCTCGATCATCGGTTGCCCAAAAAAGAGGAACGAACCACAGAGTCACAGAGGACACCGAGGGAAGAGACACAGAGAGAAAGACAAGGTTCAAGGCAGAAGACCGGGCCGCTCCTTACTTCTGTTTTTAACCCTGTTTGTTGTCTGCTCGGTGTCTCTTCCCTCGGTGTCCTCTGTGACTCTGTGGTTCGTTCCCTTCTTCAGCCCTGTCGAAGCCATTTGGCGGCGTCGCGGGCGTGGTACGTCAGGATCATGTCCGCCCCGGCCCGCTTGATGCTGGTGAGGATTTCCAGCGTCACCCTCCGCTCGTCGATCCAGCCGTTCCTCGCGGCCGCCTTCACCATCGCGTACTCGCCGCTCACGTTGTACGCCGCGACCGGCAGGCCGAACTGGGACTTGACCCGGTGGATGATGTCCAGGTACGACAGCGCCGGCTTCACCATCACCACGTCGGCGCCCTCGGCCACGTCCAAGGCGACCTCGCGCAGCGCCTCGTCGCCGTTGGCCGGGTCCATTTGGTAGGTGGTACGGTCGCCGAACTGCGGCGGAGACTCGGCCGCGTCCCGGAACGGGCCGTAAAACCCACTGGCGTACTTCGCCGCGTAGCTCAGGATCGGCACGTGCGTGAACCCGGCCGCGTCTAAGCCCCGGCGGATCGCCCCGACCATGCCGTCCATCATCCCGCTCGGGGCGACCACGTCCGCCCCGGCCCTGGCGTGGCTGACGCACTGCTTGACGAGGATTTCCAGCGTCGCGTCGTTGTCCACGTCGGTGCGCCCGTTGATCTCGCGCGGGATGCCGCAGTGGCCGTGGCTGGTGTACTCGCAGAAGCACTCGTCGGTCATCAACAGCACGTCGCCCTTGAACGCCTTGCGCACGGCGCGCAAGGCTTGTTGCACGATTCCGTCGTCGGCCAGGGCGCTCGACCCGGTCACGTCCTTCGTCGCCGGGATGCCGAACAGGATGAACGCCTTCACCCCAAGGTTCGCCGCGGCGCCGACCTCATCGACCAGGGTGTCCGGGCTGAGTTGGTAGTTTCCGGGCATCGACGCGATCTCCTGCCGAACCCCGGTGCCGGGGCGGACGAACAGCGGCAGGATGAAGTCCGTAACGCTCAGTTCCGTCTCGCGGACCAGGTCGCGGATCAGCGGCGACGCGCGGAGCCGGCGCGGGCGGACGGTCGGGAACCCGGGCGGGGGAAGGTCGGTCATCGGGGCTGCCTTCGCGGGTGGAGGATCACACAGTCAGTGTACACCGTCGGCCGGTCGGTCTGGACAGCCCCGGCCGCCGATGCCATAACCGCGCGGCACCGGTCCGACTGTTTAAGGGGTGAGTCCATGCCCGGGAGGCGGTGGGTTGCGGTGGTCTACGTCCTCGGGGTCGCCAGTGTGGGCCGGCCGGCCGACGGACCCGGGCGTCCGCCCGCGGACCTCCCGCCGCTCGGCCTGACGACCGCGTCCGACGGGATGTCTTTCCCGTCGGGCACCCCCGTCTCCCAACCGCTGCAACCGGTTCAGTTCGTCGAGTCGCCGCCCGTCGTGACCGCGCGGCGGCCGGGCGAGACACAGCAGGTTCCCGTCGAGGAGGTACGACCCCTCGGCCGAGCGTGGGAGACGCTGGAGTACCTAGTCTGGTGGCCGAAGGGGCAGCCGCTTCCGCCGCTCGTCACGTCCGGCCGCGGCCGGACCCCGCCGGTCGTCGGCGGCCCGAGCACGGTCCTGCTCGTCGGCGGCGCGCCGATTGACACCCCGGACGTCTCCGGCGCGCGGTTCACCCTCGGGTACGCGGTCAACGAAACCGAGACGGTCGGGCTGGCCGTGACGTACCTGTTCCTCGGCTCCCGCACGTCCTCGGCCACGGTCGCGGGCAGCGGCTCGGCCCGCGGCCGGTTCGTCGGCCGGCCGATCGTCAACGCCATCACCGGCAAGCCGGACGTGATCCCGGTCGCCGTCCCGGGGGCGTTCGCCGGGCTGGTCGAGGCGGACACGACCACCCGCGTCACCGGCTGGGAGATCAACGGGATCGCCAACCTGTACGCCGGGCCGCAGGTTCGGTTGAACGCGCTGGCCGGCTACCGGTACTTCCTGGTCAACGAGGGGCTGCGGGTCGAGCAGACGAACCTGTTCCCGCCGGCCCCGGGGCAGGTGCGGTCGGTGCTGACGTCGGTCGCCGACCAGTTCGACGCGCACAACCGATTCCACGGCGGGCAACTCGGGCTGACGGCCGACCTGACTAACGGGCCGGTCTTCGTGGAGGCGACCGGCAAGGTCGCCCTCGGCGAGTCGATCATGGTGGTGCGGGTCAGCGGGCAGACTGTTGCGGTGCCGCTCGGGCTTCCGCCCCGGCCTCCGCAATTCTTCACCGGAGGCGTTCTCGGCCAGCCGACCAACTCGGGGCGATTCGCCCGGTCGGCGTTCGCGGTGCTGCCGGAGGCGACGGTGAAGGTCGGCTGCCGGTTCCGGGACCGGTCGCGGTTCTACGTCGGGTACAACTTCCTCTACCTGAGCGAGGCGGTCCGCCCCGGCGACCAGGTGGACCCGACGGTGGATCCGTCGCAGGTGCCGCTGCTGGGGCGGTCGGACGGCGGGGTGGTCGCCGCGCGGCCGGCACCGGTGCTGGAGAGTACCGACTTCTGGGTGCAGGGGCTGATCTTCGGGCTGGAATACCGGTACTGAACGGCGTCAGCCGTCCGGGTTGGCGAGGATCGCCCGGAGCCGGTCGGCCAGTTCGGGCGGGAACCGGTCGGGCCAGGTAGCGTCGATCAGGCAGACACCGATCAGGTCACGAATATGAGTCCGGTCCTTGTCACGGTTGGAAACGAGTTTCATCCGCACCAGCCCTTCGAGGTCCACGATCCGAAAGTGCGTCGAGGGGACAGACTCGGTCACGTCGGGGTTCGGTATACTGTAGTCCGGTCGGACCGTCTCGGTCGCGTACAGTAGGTGGACGCCTTGGCTCGGCTGGCCCTGGGGACCGTCCAAGAAGACATCGACCCCGATCAGCTCGGTGTACACGAACCCGGCGGCTTCGAGGGCCGATTTGACCGCGGGGAAATCGGGCCGGCGGATCAGGATGTCCACGTCCCGTGTATTTCGGACGGCCCCTTCATCGACCTGCGAGACCCACCCGGCGACCGCGTGACCCCCCACGACGGCGTAAGGGATTCGCGCCGCCTCCAGGGCTGCGGTGGCCCGCAACAGACGTTGTCTCACGGCTTCCACGGCACGCACCATCCTTTCTAACGTGTCGGGACGCAACGTGGTGATGTCCAAGGCGTACCTCCCGTCGGGAGAAATCACCCCCCAGCATACGCCTTCTCGGCCGCGGCGACGCCGGCACCGAGTTCCACCTTCGCCCCTTGCGTGCGGAGGACCATCTCCAGCGCCGCCAGCAACTGCACCACGCAACTCGGCCGGCTGTTGTAGCCCATCAGCCCGATCCGCCACGCCTTCCCCTTGAACTCGCCCAGCCCGCCACCGACCTCGATGCCGAAGTCGGCGAGCAGCTGCTTGCGGCCGGCCGCGTCGTCCACTCCGTCCGGCAGGCGGACCGCGTTCAGTTGCGGCAGTTGGTGGGCCGGGTCGGCGGTATACCGCAGCCCCAGCGCCTCCAGCCCGGCCTTAAGCGCCTTGTGGTTGCGGACGTGCCGGTCGAACCGCGCCTCCAGCCCCTCCTCCAGCACGATCCGCAGCCCCTCGCGCAGGGCGTAGGTCATCGTGATCGGGGCCGTGTGGTGGTACGCCCGGTCGCCGCCCCAGTAGCTCTCGATCAGCGACAGGTCGAGATACCAGCTCTGAACTTTCGTCTTGCGCCCCTTTAGTGCCGCGACCGCCCGGTCGCTGAACGTGACCGGCGACAGCCCCGGCGGGCACCCCAGCCCCTTCTGCGTGCAGCTGTAGACCGCGTCCAGCTCCCACTTGTCGGCCTCGACCGGCACGCACCCGAGCGAGGTCACGGCGTCCACGACCAGCAGCGTGTCGAACTCGTGGCAGAGCTTGCCGAGCTGCTCTAGCGGCTGCCAGGCGCCGGTGGATGTCTCCGCCTGGACGATGCCGAGCACCTTCGGCCGGACCCGCTTGAGTGTGTCTCGGATTTGGTCGAAGTCGAACACTTGGCCCCACGGCCGCTCCAGGACCGTGATCGCGGCCCCGGCCCGGCCGGCCACCTCGACCATCCGCTGGCCGAAGAACCCCTTCGAACAGACGACCACCCGGTCGCCCGGCTCCAGCAGGTTCACGAAACACGTCTCCATCCCGGCCATGCCGGTCGCGGAGACGGGGATGGTGAGCCGGTTCGTGGTCCGGTATACCTGCCGCAGCATCTCCTGCGTCTCGTTCATGATCTGGAGGTACTGCGGGTCGAGGTGGCCCAACAGCGGCGTCGTCATCGCGGTCAGGACGCGCGGGTGAGCGTCGCTGGGGCCGGGGCCGAGAAGCAGGCGCGGGGACGGGGTGAGCTGGCCGGGCAGGGGCATCGGGCACCAGAGGTCAGAGGTCGGAAGTCAGAAGTCAGAAGTCAGTATGCGAATCTCATGACGGCTAGGGAAGTCGAGCGTCGGACAGCATCGTCTACGGTTGCTCTTCTGACTTCTGACTTCCGACCTCTGACCTCTGACCTCTGTCGATCACCAGCCTGCTGACCGCCTTGAACTGCGGGTGGGAGGAGTCGGCCACCCACTCGAACGCGACCGCCTCGGCGGTGGTCGGCACCGCCCCGGCCTGTTCCAGCCGCCGCAGCGCCGTGTCGTGGTCGATCGCGGCCCGGCTGGCAAGTGCGTCCGCGGGGAGGTAGACGGTGAACCCGGCGTCGAGCAGGTCGAGGGCCGTGTGTAGCACGCAGACGTGCGTCTCCATCCCGGCCAGCACGACGTTCGATCGGCCCCGCCCGCGGAGGTCGGTCAGGAACCCGGCCGCCCCGCAGCAGCTAAACGCCGTCTTGGCCGGCGGGTCGGCCGGCAGACGGCGCGCGATCTCGGCGGTCGTCGGCCCCAATCCCTTCGGGTATTGCTCGGTGCCGACCGCCGGGACGCCGAGCAGCGCGGCCGCGTCGAGCAGGAAGGCGGTGTTCCGCACCAGTGCGGCTGCCGTGGGTATCTTCGCCAGGAGGCGGTCCTGGATGTCGATGACGACGAGGACGCTGTCGGCGGCGGTCAGCCGGGGGACCGATCGGGTCATGGCGCGGCCTCCGGTTTGTCGGTTGATGCACGAGGCGCGCTTCGCAGCGCGGCTTGCAGTCGGTCGAGTGCCAAGGTCAGTCGGGCGTGCTCCCCGTCGGACGGCTGCCGTCCGCCGTAGCGGGCCAAGTAGAACGCCCGGGTGACGACCGCTGGCACGTCCGCCACCGCCGCCGTCTCCGGGCGGGCCGCCAGCGCGGACCCGGTCGCTGTCGCGTACTCCCGCGGCGTCACCCCGGGGCCGACCGGGTATCCGCCCGCGGCTAGGACGCTCGTCAGCCGGTCGAACCAGCCGTAGCCCGTCGCCCAGGAGGTCGGGACGCTGCGGGCCGACCGCCGCCCCAGGGTCGGTCGCACGAGGAGGACGCCGACGACGGCGCTCAGGAGGCCGACCGCGATCCACCCGCCGCGGACGAGCCAGTCCCGCGCCGTGGCGACCGCTTCCTGCCGCCGATCGCTGTTGTACCCGACGATGAAGTTTCGGAAGAACGCCGCCCCCGTCTCCCGCGCCACCCCCAGCCAGCCGGGGAGGCCCCCGCCCGACTCCTCCTCGCCGTCGCCCGGGCTTGGATCGAGACTCAGCCAGTGGTAGGCCACGTCCGACCGACCTCGTACCTGGAAGCCTGGCGGGGCCGGGCGGACGACCAGCACCTCGACCCACGCATGGGCCTGGTCCTGGCGGATGACGTAGTTGCCGTCGCCCTCGGATTCACACCCCCTGAACCCCAGGACGAAGTTCGCCGGCACCCCGACCGACCGCAGCATCAGCGCCAGCCCAGCGGCGAACCGCTGACAGTGCCCCTCCTTGGTCCGGTACAGGAACTCCTCCACCGGGTCGGCGGAGGTGTCCGCCCGCCGGAGCTTGATGGTGTACCGGTACTCGCCCGACCGGGCCAGGTGGGCGGACAGGGCGCGGGCGACCGGCTCGTAGTCCCGCGGTGCGATGCGGAAGTTCCGCAACTGCTGGGCACGGCCAAGCGCGGCGCGGACGTCCGGGTCGGTGGCGGCCAACCGGTCCAGCAGGTTCCGGGTCCAGAACGCGAGCTTGGGCAGCCGGACGTCCCGGTAGACCGCCACCGGCCCGCCCGGGTCGAGCAGCGGGTCCGGTGCTTCTTCCCCGATGGTGACTGACCGGCGGTACAGATCGAACGGGGGGCCGAGGTCCGGGTCGCCGGACGAGGGCGGGCGCGTGACCTGGAAGTAGTGGACCGGGTTGACGGGGAACACATCCACGAACGGTCGCGGCCGGAACGAGCCATCCGGCGAATGAAACCAGGGGTGCAGTTCCCCCTCGATCAGCGAGCCGACGGGGGCTGGCTTGCCAATCTCCCAGGCGACCGGGTCCGAGAGGACTAGCGGCTCGTTCCGGTCCGGGCCGAGGAATTCGAGCTGGTATCGGTCCGGGCCGAGGTCCGGGAGCATGAAGTCGCCACCTCCCCGGACGGCGGCGCGGCTGTCCCCGGAGAGCAGGAATGGTCTCGGCGGATTGGGTCGCGGCCCCGGTGCGACGTCCGCGGATGAGTTCCAGTGGCCGGAGTCGTAGTAAGGCAGGCCGTAGGCCCGCCACCGCTGGTTGACGTCGAGGTCGTCCTTCGGCCGGCCGTCCGGGTACGTCGCCCGGACGTGGAACGCGACCGCCCGGCTCGTAGTCAGGTCCCCGGTGCGGGTCAGGTCCGAGAGATGCTCGGCCGACAGTCCGACCTCCCCGGCTTTGCCGAAGTTCCACCTCGGCGCCTCCGACCGGGGGGTGAGGAAGAAGGCCGGCAGTCCGATCACCAGGGCCAGTGCCAGCCAGCCCAGCGCCCGCCCGGCCAGCCGCCCGGAGCGCCCAACCCCGGCGGCCACCACGTCCGGGGGGGGACCGGAGTCGGTGTGCGGCAGCGGCGGCAAGACCCCGGCCGAGCGGCGGTAGTAAAACAGGGTCAGGGTCATCACCCCGGCCACCGCGTACAGTCCGAGCAGCAGACCGAACACCGCGTCCTCGGCCATCGAGCTGGCCAGCCCGACGCCGGCCAGGGCCATCCCCTGTAACGTCCACCAGTCGCCGACGTGCTTCGGCCGGAACAGCTTCGCCGGCATCAGCACCATCAACAGCGGTCCGAGGTACGGCAGGAGGCTCGCCGGCCACGGCAGCGTGTAGATCAGGCTGTTCTTATTGATGAACTGGTACGCCAGCCACCCGACCGCCAGCAGGCCGATCACCAGCCCAACCCGGTTCGCCGACTGGAGGTCGAGTTCGTGCCGGCCGCCGGACCGGAACGACACGGCGAGCAGGACCAGGACCACGCCCGCCAGGACACCCGACTCCGGGAGCAGATCCCACTCGGAGTAGCCGATGCACGCGCACGACAGCGCGAGCGTCAAGTACGTACACAGGCGGAAGGCGAAGTCGGACGGCATCTCTACAACGCAAAAACGCAAAACGCAAAACGCAAAAAATGGACGCCGTTGCTGCCTTCCTTTTTTGCGTTTTACGTTTTACGTTTTGAGTTCCTCCGGGGGGACGAACCAGTGCGGCGCGGCGGTCGGGTCCACCACGACGCAGGGCAGCCCCGCCGAGCGGAGCGCGTCCGCGAGCGGACTGGACGGCCGGGTGCTCACCACGACCCGGGCCGCCCGGTTCGATCGCCGGGCCTGCGACGGGACGGCGGCCGGCACTACATGTGTACCCGCCAGGTCGGCCAGTGGCACGAACGCCTGCCGGACGAAGCCCGGTGTGCCGCGCCCGGACCGGATCACCGGCGGTGTGCCGGGGACGATCAGCGTCAGGCCGGACCCGTCGTCGCTGTCGCACCACGCCTGGCCGAGGGTGGTGGCGAGGCTCAGCGCCCATTCTAACCGCCGGCCGGCCTCGGGGCGGGTCGGTCCGGCGGGTATCCACGGGTCGATCACGATCACCAGCCCGACCGGGTCGCCACGGTCGTACTCGCGGACGAGAAGTTGGTTCCGCCGGGCGGAGGACTTCCAGTGGATGTCGCGCGGGCTGTCACCGATGCGGTACGGCCGCAGCCCCCGCACGTCACCGGTCCCCGGGGCGGCCCGGCGACTCGGGCGGCGGGTGTGGCTCTCGCCGGACGCCCCGCGGGCCAGCCACCGGCGGAACCCGGGCAGGTCCACGCGCCCGACCGCGGGCAGGACGACGACCTCGCCGGGGCCGGTGAGGTCGCGGCTCGCGTACACCAGGCCGAACGGGTAGGAGACCTCCGCGGTCAGCGGCTCGACCCGGTGGCGGCCACGGGTCGAGAACGTCCACCGGGTCGTCAGCGTCCGCGAACCGCCGGCCCCGAGCGGGGTGAGGAACCAGGCCGCCCGGTTCCAGCCGGATCGCTCGGCCACCAGGGCCGTGACCGGGCGGGCGGACGGGTTCGCCACCTCGGCGGTGACGACGACAGCTTCGCTGGGGAAGACCGGGGCGCTGGGCCGGCGGGTCGCGGTCAACCGCCACGCCGACCGCCACGCCACCCAGGCGTTGATCCCGACCAGCGCCAACAGGACATAACCGAGCAGGAGGAGCAGGTTGATCGACTTAAACCAGCCGACGACCGCCAGGACGAGGGCGGCCCCGACCCACCAGACCCGGACCGACCACGGCATACTGAGGCGGACCTTTGAGCGGTGAGCGGTGAGCGGTGAGCTATGAGCCGGACAGAAGACCGGCCCGGTCTTGCTCACCGCTCGTAGCTCATCGCTCACCGCTCCGAGAGGCTCACCGCTCATGGCTCACCGCTCACCGCTCTTCAGGCGGGCACCTTGGTCCGGTTCAACAGGTCGCGGACCACGGGGCGGGCGTCGTCGTGGCCGCCCTGGTCCCAGGCCCGGGTCATCAGCCGGTGGGCCAGCACCGGCTCGGCCAGGGCTTTCACGTCGTCCGGCGTCGCGTACTCGCGACCGTCGAGGAGTGCCATCGCCTGTATCGCGCGGTACAGGGCCAGGGCGGCGCGGGTGCTCGCGCCGAGCCGGACCTCGGGGTGCGTGCGGGTCGCGTCCACCAACTCCAGGACGTATTCGGCTACCGGCGCCTCGACCCGCACCGCCCGGCAGAGGGCTTGCAGGCCGAGCACGTCGGCGGGGGAGAGCACCGGCTCCAGGGAATCGACCGGCTCACCGGCCCGGTGCTGCGTGAGGATGGCCCGCTCGGACTCTCGCGCCGGATAGCCGACGTGCAGCCGGAGCAGGAACCGGTCAAGCTGGCTCTCGGGCAGCGGGTACGTCCCCTCGAACTCATAGGGGTTCTGGGTGGCCAGCACCAGGAACGGCGGGCCGAGCGGCCGGGTCTGGCCGTCCACGGTGATCTGGCGCTCGCTCATCGCCTCCAGCAGCGCCGCCTGGGTCCGCGGGGTGGCGCGGTTGATCTCGTCAGCCAGCACGACCTGGGCGAACAGCGGCCCCGGCTGGAAGACGAACTGCCCGGTCGGCTGGTGGAAGACGCTGGTGCCGATCAGGTCGCCGGGCAGCAGGTCGGGGGTGAACTGAACGCGGTGGAACGAGCAGGCGAGGCTTTTCGAGATCGCCTTGGCCAGCAGCGTCTTGCCGACGCCGGGCACGTCCTCCAGCAGCAGGTGCCCCTCGGCGAGCAGGGCGACCAGTGAGAGCTTGATGACCTCGGGCTTGCCGAGAAAGACGCCGGCGATGTTGTCCCGGAGGGTGGCCAGCAGGGGGAGGAGGTCGGCAGGCCGAGCCGGCGCGGCGGCGGGGGCCGCTGGGTGGTTCGCGACGGTCATCGGATGGGCGATCCCCATGATGTGGTGTGTGGCAGACGGGCCGGGTGCCCGGGCATTATAGGTACGGAGCGCGAGACGGATGGCCTCACGGAGTTACTGCTCCCCCGCCGCCCGATAACTACTTCTTGAACAGGTCGAGGAACCGGTCTTCATAATCTTTGAAGACGCCGAGCCGGTCAAGGAACTGCTTCAGCTCGAACGCCTTCGACCGGTCCTTGCCGGCCAGTTCGAACAGCCGCTCGATCCGCTCCCGGTCGGCCGAACTGGTCCCCTCTTCTTCCGGGTGATCGACCTTGTATCCTTCCTCGTCGTTATCGTCCTCCTCCGGCTGCTCGCCCATGCGCTGCTCCACCCGGGCGAGCAGGTCGCCGAGTTGCTCCTCCATCACGTTCGCCTGCTCGGCCAGTTCGGTCAGGTCGAGTTCGACCCCGCTCATGGTGGAGAACGCCTCCAGGATCGCCAGCGACGCCTTCGGGAACGGGAACTGAGTGAACACGTGCGGCATCTCGCCGAGCAGGCACGCACCGGGCAAGCTGGCTTCCGCGGCGGCGCCGAGCAGCACGCCGTTGAGGCCGCCGATCTGCCCCTCGCCGAGGATGTCCAGCTCCAACCGCTTCAGCTCGTCCAATGTCTCGGCGTCGGTCGCGGCCCCGAAGACGCGGGAGCGGTCCTTCGGGTGCATCTGCGTCGCCATCGCGGCGAACGTCATCACCCGCTCGACGCCGTACTCCTTGGCGTAGCCGATGAGCTGGCGGCAGAACGGATACTTGCCCAGCGGCGGCTGGGCCTCGCCGAGGAACACGACCAGGTCGTGCGACTTGTTCGGGTCGGACCAGAGGAACAGGCGGTTGCGCGGCCGACGGCCGGCCTGGATCAGCCCATCCTTGACCTCGACGTGGTCCACGTCGAAGAGGTCGTTGGCCTCGAACTCGGCGATGACCGACATCTCCAGCTTGGCCAGCAGGTAGACCCCGGCGTTCAGGGCCACCCCGCCCATCCCCGGCCAGACGGCGATCAGCCACGGGTGGGTGAGTTCGAGCTTGTCGGCCATCGTGCACCCCGCTTCCACCGGAGATGTCGGTCACGCCTACCCTCCGATGGTGGGTGTGGCGTCAGGGCGGGGCCACGCGGCCTTCCCTGGGACCGCGGCCGTCCCGGCCGCTCTTGTTGCCCGAGTCGGAGGCCGAGTGATGGTCGCCGAAGGCCGTCGATCCGCACAGCAAGAGCGGCCGGGACGGCCGCGGTCCCAGGGGGCTACTCGCCCTTGTCGAACTGGACGCGGCCGGTGCCGATCCCGCCGCGGAGGTTCGGGTTCGCCGCCCGCTGGGCCATCCGCTCCTCGGCAGACTTGCGGTCCTCCTCGCGCTCGGCCTCATCCGCTGCTGCGTCCGCCGCCTCGGCCTCGGCCTTCATCGCCTTGAGCGACAGCGACATCCGCCGCGCCTCGGGGTCGATGCTCTGCACCTGGACGGTGACTTCCTGCCCTTCGCTCAGCACGTCGCGCACCCGTCGGACCCGCTGGGTGGAAAGCTCCGAGATGTGGACCAGCCCCTCAATCCCGGGGGCCACCTCGACGAACGCCCCGAAGTCGGCGATCCGCGTCACCTTGCCGACCAGCCGGGCGCCGGCCCGGTGTTGCTCGGCGAAGTCGTCCCACGGGCTGCGGACCAGTTGCCGCAAGCTCAGCGCGATCTTGCGGGCCTCGTAGTCCACCCGCGAGACCTTCACCTCGACCTTCTGGCCGACCTGCACCACCTCGCTCGGGTCGCCGACCCGACTCCAGCTCAGTTCGGAGATGGGGATCAGCCCGTCCGCCCCGCCCAGGTCCACGAACGCTCCGAACGGCTTGACCGACCGGACGATGCCGGTCTTGACCTGCCCCACCTCGACGGCCGCCCAGAACTCCTCACGGATTTTCTCCCGCTCCTGCTCCAGCAGCGCACGGCGGCTCAGGACAAGGTTCCGCTCGCTCGGGTCCAGCTCCGCGATCATGCACTTGATCTTCTGGTTGAGGTAGTCCTCCGGCTTCTCGACACGGTACATGTCGATCTGGCTGATCGGCATGAACCCCTTGATGCCGTTGACCTCGACGAGCAGTCCCGTGCGGTTTTTGTTGACGCCCGTCACCTTGGCCTCGACGATCATGCCGCGCGACACGCTCGACCAGTCGGTGACGACCTGGGCCGACCCCTCGCGGGTCAGGCGCAGCAGCCCATTAGCGGCGTCGTAGCCCTCGATGTCGAACTCGACTTCGTCGCCGACGACTGGGGACTTCCCCTCGAACTGCTGGATGGGCAGCACGCCCTGGCTGCGGCCGCCGGGAACGTCCACGAACACATCCTTGCCGTGGATGCCAATGATCCGGCCGCGCTTGCGGGCTGCCGGACCGGGGGGTTGAACCCCCCGGCTCGTTGTCTCGGCCCTGGCGACGGTGCCGGACACGTCGAACCCCTGGAGGGCGGCGGCCATCTCGGCTTCGATCTCCCGGTCCAGGTCGCGGGTGCTCGGCCGCGCCCCGGCGAAGTCGCGCGGGGTGAGGTCTTGCGGTTTGCTGCCGTCGCTCTTGGGCCGTTCGCCGCGCGGGAACTGTCGTCGGGGGCCTTCGCGCGGCGGCCCGACCGGCCGCGGGCCACGGGGTTGCGGCGGTTGCTCCGGTGGTGGACCGACGTCGGCGGTCGGCTGTTCCGACGGCGAAGCCGGGACGGGCTGATCGGAGTCATTCATGACGATTCCTCGGACCCGAGGCGGTCGGCCCCGGGCATAGTGGTGAACCTATCAGCCGGTTCCGAAGCCGACAACGGAGGTAGTGCGGTGGTGGGGTGGTGAGGTGGTGGAGTAAGGAGGCGGCTGTCTTCCACCACCTCACCACCTCGCCACCCCACCACCTTCCTATAATCGCCCCATGTCTCGGACCCGGAAGCGCCTGCTGCTCGTCGCCAAGACCGTCGTCGCGATCGCCCTCATCGCCGGGGTCGGGTGGCACTTCCGCAAGCTGCTCACGTCTGAGGACTTGGCCCAGCACACACTCACTCTCCGGTTCGAGTACCTGCTGCCGGCCGGGCTGCTGTACCTCGGTGCCCACACCGTCTGGGGGACGTTCTTCGTCCAGTTGATGCGCTACGAGGGCGCGGCGGTGGCGTGGCTCACCGGGGTTCGGGCATACTTCGTCAGCCAGTTCGGCAAGTACGTCCCGGGCAAGGCGTGGGTGCTGCTGTTGCGGGTGATGCTGCTGCGGCGGGTCGGGGTGCATCCGGCGGTGGTCGGCGTCACCGCAACCTACGAGACGCTGACCAGCATGGCGGCCGGGGCGGTTCTGGGCGTCTGCCTGCTGCCGTGGACCGGGTTTGGCGACCGAGTCGAGGAGAAGGTCGGCCCGGCGATCTGGTTCGGCCTGGCGGCGGTGGCCGGGCTGCCGCTGGTGCTCGGCGTACTGAACCGCGTCGCGGCCCGGATCGTCCACAAGCGGCGGGGGCCGGATGCGCGGCCGCTGCCCAGCCCGTCGGTCGGGCTGCTGGCGCGGGGACTCTTGCAAGACTCGCTCGGGTGGTGTTTGCTGGGGTTGAGCCTGTGGGCGACGGTCCAGGGCGTCGCCCCGCGGCCGGCCGGGCTTGGCGGCGACGCCTTCCTTCAGTGCCTCGCCGCGGTCACGGTGTCCTATGTCGCTGGGTTCGTGATCGTGGTCTCGCCCGGCGGGCTGGGGGCGCGGGAAGCGGTACTGTTGATCCTGCTCACCGGCCCGCTGCGGGAGACCGCCGGGGAGGCGCTGGCGGCGCCGCTGGCGGCGGTCGTGGCGATCGTCCTGCGGCTGGTCTGGACCGCGTTCGAGGTGGGGTGGGCGCTGATGCTGTACTGGCTCGCACGACCGGCCCGCGTCCGGCACGTCGCCCCGGTCCCCGTGGCGGCGGACGGGGGCGGCCATGTCTGAACCTGGGACCGCGGCCGTCCCGGCCGCTCTTGCTAAGGATAGTGAGAGCCTTCCGGGTAGTTTCCAGAAGCCCCCGACTGGGG
>DASSAT010000585.1:0-3783 GCA_035699305.1 Fimbriiglobus sp.
AGATCGGGTAGTCCCGCAGCCGCAACGGCCGCACCTCGTTTAGCCCCGCCACCTGCCGGCCGGCGTAGCGCGAGTCCGCCTCCCTGGCCTCGGCCAACGCCTTCTGGTACTCACGGTCCTCCTCCGGCAGCTCCTTCATCCGGGCCATGATCCGGCACTGCCGCTCGATCAGCCGGTACAACAGCCGCAGATGAACGTCCTGGTCGATATCAGCCGGGTCGGAGATCACGTACTTGACGCCGGCAAGCGTCTGGTCGGCGACCGCCGCCAACGTCAGCGCCGTCGCCGACGTGACTGAGGAAATCACCCCCTCGAATTGCGCCCGGTTGTTGCCGTCGTTGCCGGTCGGGGCATCCTTGTTGTCCGCTGCCAAGCGGACAACCGACCCGGCCATCGCCGCGGCGAACGCGGTATTGGCCCCAGTGAGGGCCGTGCTGGAGGTGGTGGCGGACGCCGTCCCGGCGTCCTTGCGATCGAAGGCCAGCGCCCGCGGGCGGCGCTTGTAGAGCAGGTCGATCGGGTAGATGGTGTCCGGGGCCGGCCAGAACCGAAACACCAGCCCGGCGGCCGCCGTCCCACCGCCAGTCAGACAAAACAGTTGCGGCCGGCCCACGGTGCTGTTCACCCGACGCAGCTGCGCCCACTCGGACGGGGGTCGGTACGCCAGCCGGTTGCCGACCGCGTCCAGAGTCAGTTCGTAGCCGGTCAGGAGGTCCGTCGGGGCCGCGTAGGTGTCCTGGTAGAGCGTGTAGCTCGTCAGGGCGGCCACATCCGCGCCGGGGTTCTGGGCGGTCCCGAGTGTCAGGGCCGAGTTCGAGTCGCGCGTTTCCACATCGTAGGGCACGTCGGCGATGACGATGGTGCCCGAGGCGGCCCACGACGGCCAGGTGCCGCCGCTCAGGGTCACGGTCCGGGTCGAGTTCGTGTAGGCGACGGTCCCGGTGGCGTAGCTGGCGACGGTGACGACCCGGCCGAGCGTCTGGTAATGCTTCCACGGGTGCCGGGTCGGCAGGTCTTGGTAGGCCGCGAGCACCGCCCGCCGGGCGCGGTCGGAGTTGGCGCGGCCGGCGTCCCCGCCCAGGTAGGCGAGCGCGTGGTCCAGGAGGTCGGAGAACGTCACGTACACGCTACTTCTTCGGCTCCTGGGAATCCGTGGGGGACGGCCGCGCGAACTTGTCCGCCAGCTCGTACATCACCATCTTGGCCTTGCACTTCGGGCACAGGTCGGAGTAGCCAGCCCACTTCACGCCCCGACACTCTTTGCACGAATCGACCATGCCCAATTCTCCCGTGTCGCTCACGGCAGCCCCTCCGCCGGAGGCCACTACTTCGCCCAGTGCGGCGTGCGCTCGTTGCGCACGTCCTCCTCGACCTTCGACGGCTTGAGGCCGGGATCGGCCACCAGCCGGTCGGCCACCTCCTCGCGGACCAGATCGTCGGCCAGTGCCACCGTGTTCGGCGGCACCTCCCGGTGCTTGACCGTCACCGCCCCTTCGCAGCCGTGGCCGCGCTCCTCGCACACCCGGCGGACCTCGCCGCGGCTGTCCACCCACGCCCGCGGGTCGCCGGGGAACGCCGCGAGTTGCTGGAGGTAGACCTTGCCGGTGGTGGACTGGCCGCGGGCCTCAGCCACGCGGCGGTAGGTGTCGCCGAGTTTCGGGAACTTCTCGAACTGCTTGCCGTTGGTGGCGTCAAAGTTGGCCCGGAAGGTGTCCTCGGTCCGCGCCTGCGGTGGCCGGCTGTTGGCGATCATCTCGTTGGCCCGCACCGCCCACCGGGCCTTGTGGTGGTCCTTCTCGGCCTGGGTCATATCCTCCCAGCGCTTGCCGTTGACGATCACCTTCACGTCTCGTCTCCGGTTAAAGTCTGCGGATCGTGCCGGGCCAGGAACCCGGCCCAGGTGTCGCAGCGGCGGTCCGGGCCGGCATACTCCCTGGTCCGCACTTGTGTCTCATGACCGTCGAAGATCACCCACACCTCGTCGCCGAAACTGGCGAAGTCTCGGATCACGACGGTCCACCGAGGCGCCGCGATCTGCTTCCACCGGCTGCCCGCGTGGGCGATACGCAGTTCGTGGGTCGTCCTCACGCATCGGCCCTCGATGCGTGCAGTTGCAGGGTGCCGGTCCGGCCGCTCCCCGCGTGCCAGACCTGCTCGTCGAACCCGGCCCGCCGCAGCCGGTCCGCGATCTCGCCCGGGTTGCCGGCGTCGGGGTGGACCTCGACCGCGTAGGCGCCGGCCCGCGCCAGTACCTCGGGCGGCGTGTGCCGCAACAGACCGAACTCGCCACCCTCAATGTCGATCTTCACCAGCCCGACCGGCGTCTTGTCGCGGCCGGCGACGCCGAGCAAGTAGCCCAGCGTCACCGCGTCCACCTCGTCGCCGTCGTCGCCCACCCGCCCGACCGTCGATTGGTCGCCGGCCCGGAATCGCGCCGGTCCTTGCTCCGCGGCCCACACCGCCGCCTGGATCGCCGTCGCGTCCACACCGGCCGCCCGCAGTTCGGCCAGGTTCTCCTCCAGCAGCCGGAAGTTGTCCGGGTCCGGCTCGACGCAGACGATCCGCCGTGCCCCCGCCGCCCACGCGAGCAGGGCGAAGCAGCCGACGTGCGCTCCCACGTCCACCACCGCGCACCGCGCATCCAGCGACGCCAACCGGTACTCGTTGTCGAAGACCGTGTCCCGAAGGACTTGGAAGTCGGACGCGATGTTCCGCAGTCTCACGCGGCAGTTCCTTTGGCCGGGGCGGGTTCGGGCTGGGGCCGGGGCTGGGGCGGCGGCAGGTTCGGGAAGAGGATGCCCAGCCGATCAAAGTCCATCTCCATCGACTTGCCCCACTCGCGGAGGATGGCGTTGGCGGCCGAGAAGTCGCCGGTCATCGTGCCGATCTGCACCAGCGGCTGAAACACCGTCTGGATGACCTGGGCGATGTTGTCGGCGTCACGATCGCGGTTGGGTTTCTTCGCCGAGCCGGCCTCGATGCGGTATTCCAAGCCGTGAACAATCTCCGCCGGATCGGCCGTGTAGACGAACTGTCCCCAGTACCACGCCCCGACGCCACCCAGCACCGGCTTTACATCGTTGGGGGTCAGGTGCCACCGGGCGGCCAGCGCCTCGGCCTTCGCCACCGCCCCCATCGCGTCCTCGACCTTATTCGCCATGTCGTCCGGGCGGACGTTCATGGCCGAACTCTTGACGTTGGCCTCCTCCGCCGAGCGCATCTGCCGGGCCGACATGCCGTACATCAGTTCGGTCAGTCCGGTCCGCCGATCGAACTGGGCAGACACCGCCTCGGCCACTGCCCAGATGTCTTTGTTGAACTGCGGGTGCTGGAGGAACCCGATCACATCGTTGATCGTGCCGTGCTCGTGGTTGAGTTTGATGAGTTCCAGGTCCCGGCCGGACTTGATGACGCTCAGGACTTCCTCGGAAAGCGACTCCTTGGCGGCGATGAAGTCCCGGCTGGTGACGGCGATCTTCGAGGCGATGAACGAGTAGAGCCAGTTGAGGAACTTCAACTCCCCCATCCCCGGGGCGAGGTGGGAAAGCGGCCACGGGTCGTTCGGGACACTGTGGAAAGAGATCGGCGTGAACGGCCAGCCGTCGTCGGCCCAAAACGGCGTCGGCCACTGCACCGCCCGCCGCGCCAGTTCGCCCCCATCAACTGCGTTGAGCACCCCAGACGGCACGTTGAGCGGGTACGGGCACTCGTCGCAGACGGCCAGGAAGCAGAAGTCGCCGAACCCGTCGAGCACCGGCCGCATCTGGTCGAGCGTCAGCGAGC
>DASSAT010000586.1:0-4178 GCA_035699305.1 Fimbriiglobus sp.
GTCACTGGGGCTGACGAAGGCGGCCGTCCGCCGGCTGGCGCTGCTGGTGACGACCGACAGCGGCCCGCGGCACTTCGCCGCGGCGTTCGGCGTGCCGGTGGTGACGCTGTTCGGCCCGACCCACGTCGCCTGGACGGAGACGTACTTCCCGAAGGCGGTCCACCTGCAACTGCCGGTGCCGTGCGGCCCGTGCCAGCAACGAACTTGCCCGCTCGGACACCACCGGTGCATGACCGACCTGCTCCCGACCACGGTGTTCGCCGCCGCCGACCGCCTGCTCCGCTCGGCCGGGTCCGCCTGGGAGCTGCGCCATGCCAGTTAACGCAAAACGCAAAACGCAAAACGCAAAAGTGAAGCACATCACCCCCGCGATCCTGGGTCTCGACATCCCAGGACCGTCGGCGGATTCTGCTTTTTTGCGTTTTGCGTTTTGCGTTTTGCGCTCCTGCGTGGTGTTTCACCCACGGTATGAGCGGTTCCTACAGCGATGCGGCGTCACGTCCGCGGAGGCCGCGTTGGGGTTGCGCGGTGAGGTCGTGTGCGGCCACCCGGACCGGCACGTCGCCCGGGTGGAACTCGATGCTGGATCGGCGCGGCGGGTCGTGTACCTGAAGCGGGAGCACGTCGTCGGGCTGCGGGTGCGGCTGCGGAACTGGCTCGCCGGGTTCGGGTGGGCGTCGCGGAGCGAGCGGGAGGCGGCCACGCTGCGGCGGCTGGAGGCGGCTGGGCGGCCGGGACCGCAGTGGATGGCCTACGGCGCGGACGGGACCGGCCGGGCGTTCCTGATCGTGGACGAGTTGGCCGGGATGGGCGACCTGCGGGCGGTGCTCGGTGACATCGCATTGTCACCGAACGACCGCTGGCGGCTGGCCGAGCGGGCCGGGCGGGCGGTGGGCGAGCTGCACGCCGCGGGCTTCGGAACGCCGGAGCTGGCCGCCAAGCACCTGTTCGCCAACCCCGCGACCGGCGACATGAGCCTCGTAGACTGGCAATCGGCCGGCAAGCCCGGCCCGGTGTCAGACGCCGACCGCGCGCGACAGCTCGCGGGACTGGATGCGTCCCTGGCGGCGAACCTGGCCTCCCCCCGCAACCGGCTCCGGTTCGTCCGAGCCTACCTTCGGGCGACCCATCCCGCGCCGCGGTTCGGGCCGTTCGTGCGAGCGATCACCAAACAAGCGGTCCGGCTCCGCGGCCGGTCGTCGGCCCGCGACCAGCGGTTGCCACCAGCGCCGCGGCTGGTCTGGCTGGCCGGCGAACAGGTCTGCGTCATGCCGGAGTTGGTTGACCTCTGGCCGGACCCGGCGGTGTGTCCGCCGTTCTACCTCGCCGATTCATCATTCCTCATTCCTCATTCCTCATTCTCCGATGAGGAGTGGGTCACGTTCCCCGACGGCCGCCGCGGCTTGCTTACCCGATTCACGACACTCGACCCGCTCGGTCGATTCGTCGCGGCGATCCGCGAACGGCCGTGGCGGTCCCCGGCGGCGACAGCGGCCCGGGTGCTGTTCCATCTGCGCCGGCACGGCATTCCCGCCCCGAACCTGCTCGCCTTCGGTCAGTGGATGCGATCACCTGTTCGGGCGGACTCGTTCCTCCTGTGCGAACCGGTCGCGGCGGCTGTCCCGGTAGCCGTCCGGCTCGCACAATTACCGGGGGACCGGCAGTCGCGCCGCAACCTGTTGCACCGATGCGGGGAGACGCTCCGAAGGCTCCACGAGGCCGGGTGCCGACCGGTCGGGGCGCGGCCGATCCTGGTGGCATCCAGGACCGGACTGGTGGCGGTCGAGGGGCCGTCCGCCGTCCGGCTGGTGAAAAAACGACTCTCGGCGAGCGATCGCACGGCAGACGTGCGACGCTTCCTGCGTGCCGATCTCCCGGGCCTGGGTCGCGCCGACCGTGCCCGCGTCGTTCGGGGCTATCTGGGAGCCGACTGGTCCGATCGCTCGGCCCGACGAACACTCCTGGCCAGGACCGCGTGACCGGGGCACGACCCATGACTGTTCCCGCCCCTACCGTCGTGCCGACCCCGCCGTCGGGGGGGTTCTGGCACCGGCTCACCCGCGGCCGACGGGTGGTCCACTGCGAGCCGGACTGGGCCGACTTCGCCGGGCCGGGGTGGATCGACGGGATCATGGCGGAATCCGTCACCGACCGCTACCACGCCAAGCAGGGTCGGTCGATCGGCCGCTGGACACTGACCGCCCCGGATGGCCGGACGCTGGTCGTGTACCTCAAGCGGCACTATGTCTTGCCGCGGCTTTGCGGTCTGTTGTCCGCACTCGTGCCGGGCCGACCCTGGTCGCCGGGGCTGGCGGAGTGGGAACACCTGCGCTGGGCGCGGTCGAATGGGTTTCCGGTGCCGCGGGCGGTCGCGGTCGGCGAACTGCTCGGCCCGTGGGGCAAGCTGCGGAGCTTCCTGGCGGTCGAGGAGCTGACCGGGATGCTGCCGCTGCACGAGGCGGTCCCGTTGGCGCAAGGCCGGTTGTCAGCCGCCGATTTCGCCCGCTGGAAGCGCGGCCTCGTCGCCGAACTGGCCCGGCTGACGCGGGAGCTACACACGCGAAGCGCGTTCCACCGCGACCTGTACCTCTGCCATTTTTACGTCGCGGACGCCGACACCCGGCGAGTGCCGGAGTCGTGGCCGGGGCGCGTGTGGATGATCGACTTTCACCGGCTGGCGTTCCGCGGACGTTGGCGGCGGTGGGGTTCGCAGGTGAAGGACCTCGCCCAACTCCTGTACTCGACGTTCGACGTACCCGGCGTCACCGCCCGGGACCGGGTCCGCTTCTGGAAGCTCTACCGCGAGGGCTGCGACTACTCGATGGTAGAGCGCTGGGTAAGATCAGCGGCGGTCGCCAAGGCCCGGCGGTACGAGGGCCACAACGCCCGGCACGCGAGGGCCGCGGAGTGAGCGAGATGGACATCGCCCTGTGCTACGAGTCGGTGCTTCCGTCCCGCGGCGGGGCGGAGACGTACATCGGCGACCTGGCCCGGCGGCTGGCCCGGGACGGACACGCCGTCCACCTGTACGCCGCGCGGTGGGATCCGGCGGCGCTGCCGGCGTCCACGCACTTCCACCGACTCGACGTGCCGGCGGGGCCGCGGTCCCTGCGGCCGTGGCAGTTCGCCGAGGCGTGCGAGCAGGCGCTCGCCCACGCCCGACATGACGTGACGGTCGGGTTCGATAAGACCTGGGGCCAGGACGTGCTGTACCCGCAGGGCGGACTGCACGCGGCCAGCCGGTTCCACAACCTGTTGAAATACCGCTCCCCAGTTGCCCGATTCGCGGCGGCGGCCGGCAAGTTGTTCGACCCGGCGGCGCACTCGTTCGCCCGACTGGAGCGCAAGCAGTACCTCGGCACTAACAAGCCCGTGATCGTAGTCAACAGCCGGATGGTCCGCCGGCACTTCGAGCAGTTCCTCGGGGTCGGCCCGGAGTCCGTGCGCGTAGTGCATAGTGCCATCGACCCGCTGCGCTTCGCGGCCGAGGACCGGCCGAAGCGCCGGCAAGAGGAACGCGACCGCTGGGGCGTCGCACCGGACGAGCCGGTCGGGCTGACGGTGGCGATGAACTACCGGCTGAAAGGGCTGGCACCGCTCATCCGAGCCGCAGCCACGGTGAAGGGAGAGCGGTTCCGGCTGGCGGTCGTCGGGCACCCGAAGTACGCCAAGTATGAACGATTGGCCCGCCGGCTCGGCGTGGCCGACCGGTTCCGGTTCCTCGGCTTCCGCGCCGACCCGCGGGACGCCTACTTCGCGGCCGACTTCCTGGCCCACCCGACGTTCTACGACCCGTGCTCGCTGGTCGCGCTGGAGGCGCTGGCGTGCGGCCTGCCGGTGATTACGACCCGGTACAACGGGGCCAGCGAGTTGCTGGCCGTCCCCGACAACGGCCTGGTGGTGGACGACCCGCACGACGCTGCGGCACTCGGGGCAGCGATCACGCGGATGCTCGACTCGACTTACCGAAGGTCGGCGTCGCAGTCGGCGCGGGAGGCGGCCGGGCGGTGGACCTTCGAGCACCACTACCGGGCGCTGCTGGAGGTGTTCGCCGAAGTCCGGGCGGCCAAGCGGGCGGCGTGACCCCCGGGACCGCGGCCGTCCCGGCCGCTCTTGTTACACCGGTCGGGGTGTTGCCGCGCCGCTAATGGTCCCGGTCCCGCCCAGCAAGAGCGGCC
>DASSAT010000587.1:0-4285 GCA_035699305.1 Fimbriiglobus sp.
GCCGGCGGCTGACCTTGCTGAAGACCAGTTCCGCGAGTTCGACCACCTTCGCATCGTTCTCGACGACCCAGTCGTGGCCGGTCAGTCCGCAGTCGAGGGAGCCGTCCTGAACGTACCGGGCCATCTCCTGAGCGCGGATCAGGGTGCAGTGGATCTCCGGGTCGTCGATGGCCGGGTAGTAGCTGCGGCCGGCGAAGGTGAGCTTGTACCCGGCCTTGCGGAACAGGTCCGCGGTGGCCTCTTGCAGGGAGCCGGCAGGAATACCGAGTTTCAGGACGTTGTCGTTCATCGGGGTGCGGGTCGGGTGGCAGGCCGGGGATAGAACAAGGGAGATGGTACAACCCCCGCCCCGGAACGGCCTTCACACGGACTGTCGCTCGGGCAGTTCCCGGACCGCCGCGATCAACTTCGGCAGCCCGTCCCAGAGCCGATACGACTTGAACCGCCCGAAGAACGCCGGCACCTCGGTCGGCCGCACGTCATTCAGGAGGAAGAACGTGGGCAGTTCGGCCGCCCACGCCGCCCCCACCTCGATGAGCAAGTTCGGCGACTGGACGAACGACCGCGACAGGACGGCGACGTACGCGCGGCTGATGTCCAGTGCGTGGCGGAGCCTGTCCTCAAGACTGTCGCCGTCCCCCTCGCCCGAGAGGATCGAGTAACACGTCAACCCGGCCTCGGCCAACCGTTGCCGCACGGCTTCGGCCAGGACCGCGTCCGCTGGGGCGTGACTCAGGAACACGTCAAACCGTTCAGGGTCCCCGCGGCTCATGTTCGACCCTTCTGCACGCGCTTGCGGAGGTCGGCCAGGTAACTGTCGAAGTCGTTCAGCAGGTACGCCTTCGTCATCGACAGGATCGGCATCTGGTCCACCATCGCATTGTAACACACTGGGACGATCCGCTTGCGGAGCGCGACGGCCATGCCGACTTCCAGGATAACCCACTGCCGCGTTATGGAGGTAGGCGTCAACAGCAGCAGGAGCTGGTCCGATTGCTCCAACTCGGTGAGGAGTGTGTCGGGAATGTCGTCCCCGCCCCCAATGTCGCGGTCGTCCCGGAAGGTGGCTACCCCGGGAACCGCGTCGATCTTCTCGCAGATGGTCGTGGCGATCCACTTGTCTCCAGTGGCGTGGCTGACGAACACCCGGTAAGCTGGTTCGCGCCCCGTCTTGCGGCCACCGACCTGAGGCTTCTTGGGCATCGACCACCTCTACGCCGGTCCGCGTTCGGTCGCACCTCCCGGCTAACCCTTCTTGCCGTAGACCTGCTTCGGGTCGAAGACGCGCTCACCGACCGTCTTCAACTCGCCGCCGGCCAATTCACGGAAGAAGCAACTCCGATACCCCTCGTGGCACGCCGCACCGCCGAGTTGCTTCACCTTCAACAACACCGTGTCGGCGTCGCAGTCCACGAACACGCCCTTCACCTCCTGGACGTGGCCGCTCTCCTCGCCCTTGCGCCAGAGCCGGTTGCGCGACCGGCTGAAGTAGACGGCCCGGCCGGTGCGCACGGTCTCCTCGAACGCATCGCGGTTCATCCAGGCGAGCATCAGCACCTCGCCGGTGTCCGCGTCCTGGGCCACCGCGGGAATCAGCCCGCCGGCCTTGTCGAAGTCGATCATCGCTCCAACCCCCGGTCCCGCTCGTCGTCGAGTCGATCCCGCACGGGGCCGCCCGCCGCGTTCGCCGCGATAGCCGCCTTCACGTCCGGGTTGTTGAGCGCCACCAGCGCCCAGATGCCGACCGGCAACCCGACGATGCAGCACCCGCTGGTACAGGGGATCATGGACAGGATCGACCCGGTCATCGCTAGCCCCCGGCCGCGGAGGCTGCGCATCTTGACACCGCCGATGATCGTCAGCACCCCGACCACCGAGGCGATCAGATACGCCGGCGGCAGGGCCACCTTCAGGACCCGCTCGTAGGTGTTGATGATGTCCTTCATCTGGGCCTTCTGCTGGGCCGGCATGTTCGCGTCCTGGTCGATCTTCTTTCGCTGCGCGTCGAACTGCGCCCCCAGGCCGACGACGAGGACCTGAACCAGCCCGATCCCCACCCCGAGCAGTGACAGGATGCCGGTGATGATCAGGCCGATGGCCGGCCCGGCCACCTTCCCCTTCGCCCGGCGGATCACCGCCTCGGGGGAGTTGTCGCCCCGCCGCCCGGGGTCGTCCCACCGGTCCCGGCCCTCGTCGCCGCCGCCCCACCGGTCGTCGCGGTCGCTCGCCACGGCTCACCCCCTCGGTGTCTCAGTAGGTGATCAGACTGTACACGTCGTACCCGGCCAGCTTCTCCCGGCCCTTCAGGAACCCCAGCTCCACCAGGAACGCGCAGCCGACGACCGACCCGCCGGCCTGCTCGACCAGCCGACAGCCGGCCGCCATCGTGCCGCCGGTTGCCAGCAGGTCGTCCACCATCAAGACCTTCGCCCCGCCGTCGATGCCATCTTGGTGCATGTGCAGCTCGGCCTCGCCGTACTCCAGGTCGTACTTGAGGCTGTACGTCCGGTACGGCAGCTTGCCCGGCTTGCGCAGCGGGACCAGCGGCTTGTGCAGCTCCAGCGCCAGCGGGGCGGCGAAGAGGAACCCGCGGGCCTCGGCCGCGGCGATGGCGTCGATCGGCGTCGTCGAGTAGTGGGCGGCCATCCGGGCGATGGCGTACTCGAACGCCGACGGGTCCGCTAAGAGCGGCGTGATGTCCTTGAACAGGATGCCCGGCTTGGGGAAGTCCGGGATGTCCCGGATGTGGCGGGTCAGGTCCATGCGGAGAAGTCCCAAGTCGCAAGTCGGGAAGTCTCAAGTCAAGACACCAAAGGACTTGGGACTTTAGACTCGTAGACTTGGGACATGGTATCCGACCCGCACCGCGAGGCAACAATGACCCTCTCGATCCGCCGGGCCACGTCTGCTGATGAGGAAGTGATCGCGCGCTACAACGCCGCGCTGGCCCGGGAGTCGGAGGGCAAGATGCTCGACGACGCCGTCTTGCTGCGCGGTGTGCGGGCGGTGCTGGCCGACCCGGCCAAGGGGTTTTACACGATCGCCGAGCGCGGCGGCGAGCCGGTCGGCCAGGCGATGGTGACGTTCGAGTGGAGCGACTGGCGGGACGGGTGGTACTGGTGGGTGCAGAGCGTCTACGTTCGCGCGGACGCCCGCCGCGGCGGCGTGTTCCGGGCGCTGTTCGAGCACCTCAAGGCGCAGGCGATGGCCGACCCGACGGTGATCGGCCTGCGGCTGTACGTCGAGCGCGACAACCTGCGGGCACAGCAGACGTACACGGCGCTGGGGATGAGCGAGGAGCCGTATTTCCTGATGGGGCTGTACCCGCTGCCGGGGAGGGGGTCGGCGTTAGCGATGGCGAACCCGGAGCGTTAGCGACGGGGTGGGGGCTTGACCCCTCCCCCGGCCCCTCCCCGAAGCGGGGAGGGGAGGAAGAAAGCTCTGGCTCCCCCTCCCCGTTTCGGGGAGGGGGCAGGGGGGAGGGGTTGTCTTCGCCTCGGGGTTCGCCTACCGGCGGCGCCGTCGCCAGCCGATGGCCCCGATCACGCCGATGCCGGCGAGCACCAGCGTCCCCGGCTCCGGGCCTTCCACGATCGGGCCGGGTGGGCTGCCCGGATCGGAGTCGGTGCCGCCGTCGGGGGGCGGCGGTCCGGGCGGCACCGGGTCCCCGCCCGGCGGGAGCGGCGCCCCCAGCGGCGGAGGGGGCGGCGGCGGCGGGAAGAAGGGCGGCCCCGCGTCCTGCACGTTCGGGCCGCCGACCGACGGCAGCGCCTCGGCGGGCGATGGCCCGGTCGGGTCCGGCTTCGACACCGACGGCGTCTGGGCGGGAAGGATCGGCACGCCGGACGACTTCGCGGCCGAGCTGCCGCCCCCACCGCTTCCCTGGCCGCCTCCCCGACCGCCGCGCGGGATCGACGGGGTACTGGCGGCGCCGCCGGCCGGCTTCCCACCGCCGGGCAGGAACGTCGCCGTCCCGGCGCTGACGCCGACTGCGACCGGCAGGTCTGGCCCGGTCGGCTCGACCGGGTCCGGCGGCGGGGGGGGCGGCCCCAGGGTGGCCACGCCGCCGACCACCGCCCCGCTGGCCTGCGAGTCCACGTCCTGACCGTGGGCCGCGCCGACCCAGACCCCGGCCGTCAGTGCCAACATCCCGAACTGCCGCATCGGAACCTCCGTGGCGCGAACCCCGGCCCGCCGCGCCCTCGGCGGCGGTTGAGCGAGCGACAGAGCATACCCGCGGTCGGGGGGCGTGAGAAGGCGAGGTGAGCGAGGGCAGCGAGTGGGG
>DASSAT010000588.1:0-15681 GCA_035699305.1 Fimbriiglobus sp.
CGGGGGCGGGGGAGGTGTCGGTCATGCGGTCCTTTTCACGAACCGGCCGGCCGCGCGTCGAGGGGAAAACCCGGCCCGTCGTGCACTAACCGCTTGCCGAGGCCGGCCACGTCATCGACGGCGTACCCGAGGTGCTTGTAAAACTCGATCACCGCGGCGTTGGTGGACCGCACCATGAGGTTGATCTTCGGGCAGCCCTCGGCCCGCAGCAACCGCTCGACCTCGGCCATGAGCGCACGCCCGTAGCCGCTGCGCTGGCGGGCCGGATCGACGCCGAGATAGTAGACCCAGCCACGGTGGCCGTCGTAGCCGGCCATTGCTGTAGCGATGACTTCACCATCGACGACGCCGACCAGGAACAGGTCCGGCCGAACGGCGAGCTTGCGGCGGATGTCCTTGCGCGGGTCGTTCCACGGCCGGGTCAGCCCGCACCGCTCCCAGAGCGCGACAACGGCATCCTCGTCGGCCGGCTCGAACGGTCGGATGTGCATATGAACCGACGTAGCCAGGTAACGGGGCTCACTCACGGCTTTGGAGCCGGGCCTTGACCTCCTCCCAGGGGGAGCCGGCCTTCGGGTCGTCTCGGTAGGCGTCGAGCCGTCGCTGGAGGTCCGCCTTCTGGGCGTCGGTGATCGGCACCGCCTCCGGCGTCGCCGCGAGGCTGTCCCAGATCTCTTCAAGCAGTGTGAGCCGGTCTTCGGCGCCGAGTTGGTCGATGCCAAGGGACTTCATGGAGACGGACACGGCATGCTCCCGTGCGAGCGAGTTCCAGAGTTATCACTGCCCACCGACGGCGCGCTGGACGGCGGGCATCAGGTCGTTCAGCTCCTCGATCCGCATCATGCGAATGTCCCGGACCGACGCCGCGAACCACGGCAACGACTGGGCGAGGTCCTGAGCCGCCAGCACGCAGGCGACGGCCGTCACCGACTCGCCGCCGAAGTAGACGCTCCCCTGCTGCCAGGTGAACCCGTGCCGCTGGAGCACCCGGCGGATTTCCAGGTAAGCGTTGTTGTACGGGTCGCCGTAGTGCGTTCGCAGAGCCTCGATGTCCATGTCGAATGCGATGGAATACACGGCTGCGGTCCTCCTGCGGAAGTCGGGCGGTAGCCCCTGACGGACCTGGGGCAGGGTTTCCGAGATCGTTCCGACGCTCATGACGGTTCTCCTTCTACGGTCGCGTGGTGGGCCTCGAAGACTCGGCCCACCCTACAAGATACGCCGATACAGCTCCTCGTACGCCGCGGCGCTGCGGTCCCAGGACCAGTCCTGCGCCATCGCCGTCCGCACCACCTGCCGGAAGTCGGACGGCCGGTCGCGGTACAACGTTAGCGCCCACTTCACCGTCTCGTACAGCGCGTGCGCCGTGTAGTCCCGGAAGGTGAACCCCGTCCCCGTGCCGGCCCGCAGGTTCTCCGCACTGGCGTTCACGATCGTGTCCGCCAGGCCGCCCGTCGCCCGCACCACCGGCGGTGTGCCGTACCGGAGCGAATACAACTGGTTCAGCCCGCTCGGCTCGAAGCGGCTCGGCATCAGGAACAGGTCGGCGCCCGCCTCGATCAGGTGCGCCAGCGGCTCGCTGAACCCCAGGTAGACGCCGACCCGCCCGGGGTGGCGCGCCCGGAACTGCGTCAGCTCGCTGTGGAACTCCGGGTCGCCCTCGCCGAGGAAGACCAACTGACAACCCAGGTCCAGGAACCCCGGCGCGGCGCCCAACACCAGGTCGATCCCCTTCTGGCTCACCAGCCGCGCCACCATCCCCAGCACCGGCCGGTCCGGCTCCTCCGGCAGGCCGAACCGCCGCTGAAGCTCCGCCTTGTTCCGCGGCTTGTGGTCGAACACTGTTTCCACGTCATACGGGGCCGGGATGTGCGGGTCGGTCGCCGGGTCCCAGACGCCATAATCGACCCCGTTGACGATGCCGGTGAGCTTGTGCCGGTACTCGCGCAGCACCCCCTCCAGGCCGCAGCCGTAATCGGCGGTCTGCACTTCGCGGGCATACGTCGGGCTGACCGTGTTCACCGCGTCGGCGAAGACCACCCCGGCCTTCAGGAAGTTGAAGCGGCCGTGGAACTCCAGCTGCCGGTGGTTGAACATCCACCCCGGCAGGCCGGTGATCTGGATCACGTCCCGGGGGAACATCCCCTGGTAGGCGATGTTGTGGATGGTGAACACCGACCGCACGTTCGCCAGCCCGACCGTCTGCCGGTACACCTCCGACAAGTACGCGGGGACAAGCCCGGTCTGCCAGTCGTTGGCATGGACCACGTCCGGGGTGAAGTCGATGCCGCGGATCGCCTCCAGGACGGCGCGGCTAAAGAAGGTGAACCGCGCGGCGTTGTCCGGGTAGTCGGCCTTGTACCCGCCGGGCATGGTCTGCTGGTAAAGCCCCTTGCCGTCCGCCGGGTCGTCGCGGTCGAAGAACTCGGGGGCCTCGACGAAGTAAATCGGCACGGACGAGTTCGGCAGGGTCGAGCGGAACAGCCGGCAGGCGAGGGTGCGGCTGCCGACCGGGACCGGGATGACGTGCGGGGTACGCTCGGGTGGGTTGGGGCCAAGCCGGACGCCGCGGTAGTACGGCATGACGACCGCGACCTGGTGGCCGCGGGCCGCCAGCGCCCGCGGCAGGGAGCCGGCCACGTCCGCCAGCCCGCCGGTCTTGGCGAACCCGACCACCTCCGACGCCGCCAACAACACCCGCAGCCCGGACACGGTAGGTGCCTCCGCAGGGACAGGAGGATTGTAGGAACGTCGCAAGCCCACCCGTTGCCACGGGTGGGCTTGGGAGGCGTTAATCTACTTCTCAATGCGCTTGGTGATCGAGAGAGTCCGCAGCACCCGCTCGACGCCGCGGCCCAGTTCCTCGCGCTCAGCCCACGGCAGCCGCGCGGACACCGTCGCCCCGCCCTCCGGTTGCGACAGCACCGCGTACTCCAGCCGCACCTTCTCCTTCTTCACCTCCGCCACCAGCGCGAAGCGGTCCAGCCGCGGCCGGTCCGACACCCGCCGCGGCACCGTCGCCTCGATCACCGACGCGCCCTGCGCCTTGAGGTAGTCGCGCACCTCCGCGAGGTACTTGTCGGCGGCTGGCAAACTCGCCGCCGGTTCCACCGTGATGAGCACGCCGCCGCCGGACGACTCGTCGAGCGTCACCTGCCGGCCCTGCACGACGCCGACCCGCCACCGCCGCGGGTACTGGAACCGCAGTCCCAGGTCCGGGTTGTCGTAAAGCAACTCGGTGTTCGCCGCCGTCGGCCGCAACTCCACCCCGCGCAGCGCCGCCTCCGAGATGTCCGATGTCTTGCCGGCCGGGCCGCGGGTCATCACGAACGTGCCGTCGATCCGCCCAGACACCGTCTTGCCGTCCGGGCCGAACAGCTCCCGCGTCCCCTTGAGGTTCAGGTACGTCAGCCGGTTCGCCTCCAGGTCGAAGTAGCCGATGCCGTCGAACTTCTGCCGGCTGGTGCCGTCCTCGGCCGCGCCGCGGACCGAACCGGACACCCCCAGCTTGGCGTACCGCTTGTTAGAGATCGTCACCACCGAGACGAACTCGGCGACGAGTTCCCCCGCGGCGATCGGGTCGAGGTCGGTCAGTTCGACGACGGCCGCGGGCGTCAACCGCCAACGATCGCCGGGGCGAACGGGTTGAGGAGGTAACAGCCCAGGGACCAGGGCCGGGGAGAAGACGTCGGTGCGGACCACGTCGATCTCGCCCCAGGTGAGCGGGCCGTCCGGCGAGAACGGGGCCTTCTTGCCGCGGTCCGAGCGGAGCACGACCATCCGCCGCACGGATGGCCGGACCTCGGCTTTTTGGTCCTTGCCGCCGGCGGTCCGGGCGAACTCGACCTCGCGGTAGGCGCGAACCGTCCGGGCCGTCCGCGGCTCATCGGTGGGCAGGACACGCTCGTCGTAGATAACGGTGCTCTCGCCGCTCATCGGCAGCACTTGTGGAGGTTTTCCCGATTCCTGGGGAATTGCGAGCCGGCCCGAGAGTCTAACTTTTAGCTCGACCCGATAAGCTTCGGCCGGGTCGAACCGCTCGGCGAGGGTGACAGGGTTCTGGGCAGCCGCGGTCGGCCCGACGACGGCCACGAGGCAAGCTGCTAAGAGTTTGCGGGGCATGGGGTTTCGCCGCCGGTTCGAGGGGAAAGGGGCGGGTGACTTCCGCCGTATTCTAACTCCTCGAACTTGGCGCCCGAGGCGCAAACCGATGACTTTTCTGCATCCACACATTGGAGACGGCAAGCGGCGTAAGGTCCGACGATTGTGGGGGTTGGCAGGGCGGCGAGGTGCGGCGTTCCAAGACACTGCCCGGATTGCAAATTTGAACAAAAGCCCTGCAAGACTGGCAGTAAGTTCAAGCGGTGGGGTCGTTTGTCTCGAATCCGTAACAGTTCGACTCTCGGACCTGGCGTCGCAATGCCTTAACAGGCAAAGATTTGGACGTAGCGAGTGCGTTGACCAGGGGAAAAGGCGATATACGGGCTGGAATTGGTCTGGGGCTTGCAAGACAATCACTTGCATTCCCGACTCGGCGTCCTCTGACTGTGTAGATCAACTTACTTTGGGACGGCCCCGCCCGGTCGAACCGACGGCGGATTTCGCCGATCCCGCGAACCGGGCGGGTGGCAAGATGTATCCAACTCTCAGGGGCGGGTCAAGGTGAGGTTCCGGTGTGATTCGGACGGAGGTTTAAGGGACCGGTATCCGAGTTGTATCCTCGTTGGGTGGGCGGCGGCCGGTCGGTGAATCCCGGGCCGGGCGCCGCGAACAAAAGGATGGCCGCGGGCCTGACGCCAGCCCGACACGGAAGGGGCCACGGCGGCCGACAGGAGGGACACCCGTGACCGACTTCAAGCACCCGGCCTTGCGGGAGCTGACCGACCAGCAGGTCCGGTTCGCCCCGCCGGTCCGTCGGCAGGAGCAGGTGGCCCGCGCTGAGCGGCTGCTCGGCGAGATCGACCCGGACCGGGTCTACCCGTACCAGTTCGTCTGCTTCCGGCTGACGGACTACCGGTCGGACGCCCTCCCGGACCTGCTGGTCCCGGGGGCGGACCTCAAGCACGACCTGGCCCTGTTCGTCAAGCGCGTGGAGCGGTCGCTGCCGCCGTTGCCGGTGGAGCTGGCGGCCGAGCCGATGCTGACGCTCGACGAGGTCAGCCGCCAGTTCAACGTCTCGACCAAGACGGTCAGCCGGTGGCGGATGCAGGGGCTGGTGGCCCGGCGGGTGATCCGCGACGGCCGCAAGCAGCTGGGGTTCCCGAAATCGACGGTCGCGGGGTTCGCCGCCGCCCACCGCGAGCAGGTGGAGCGCGGCGCCCGGTTCAGCCACCTGACCGAGACGGAGAAGGACGAGATCATCCTGACCGCCCGGCGGCTGGCCGCCCTGGGCGGGTGCCTGACCGAGGTCAGCCGGGCGATCGCCGACAAGCTGGGCCGGTCGGCCGAGGCCGTCCGGTACACCATCAAGAACTTCGATCGGGACCACCCCGAGCGGGCGGTGTTCCCGACCCTGACGGGGCCGCTGGACGCGGCCTCCAAGACGCGGATTTACACAGCCTACCAGGAGGGCGACAGCGTGCAGTTGATTGCCAAGCGGTTCGGTCGGACGCCGTCGAGCATGTACCGCGTGATCAACGAGGTGCGCGCCGAGCGGCTGGTCCGCGAGCCGATCTCATACATCTACAACGCCGAGTTCGACGACCCGGCGAAGGTAGCGGACATCCTCGGACCGATGCCCAACGAGGAGGACTTCTTCGGCAAGGTGCGGACGATGCGGCCGCCCAAGGACGTCGAGGCGCACATGGCCTACCTGTACGAGCGGCCGCTCCTGAGCCGCGAGCAGGAGGCGCACCTGTTCCGCAAGATGAACTACCTCAAGCACGTCCTGGGCCGGCTCCAGGAGCGGATCGGGGACGCCCCGGTCCGGGTGCCCGACCTGGAGCGGATCGAGGACTTGCAGACCCAGATCAAGACCGTCCGCGACCTGTTGATCGAGTGCAACCAGCGGCTGGTCCACAACCTCGCCACCAAGCACCTCAACCCGGGCCAGAACCTGGACGAGCTGAAGTCCGACGCCAACGTGTCGATCATGCGGGCGGTGGAGAAGTTCGACTATGGCCGCGGGTTCAAGTTCTCGACCTACGCGACGTGGGCGATCATGAAGAACTTCGCCCGGTCGATCCCGGACGAGAACACCCGCCGGTCGCGGTACCTGACCGGGGCGGACGAACTGTTCGACGGCAAGGCCGACGTCCGCACCGACGAGCAGGAGGTGCTGACGGCGGCCAGCCAGGCCCGGGACCGGGTGAACCGGCTGCTGGACTACCTGGACCCGCGGACCCAGGAGGTGATCCGCATGCGGACCGGGCTGGACGGCCGCGAGGAGATGACCCTGGAGCAGATCGGCCAGCACTTCGGCATCACGAAGGAGCGGGTGCGGCAGATCAACGTCCGCGGGATGAAGCAACTGCGGGAGAAGGCCGCCCAGGAGAACGTGGACCTGCCGTGAGTCGGCGGCCGGTCGGGGTTATGCCCGGCCGCCGATCGCAAGCGCCGCGGGGCCGGTCGGAAGACCGGCCCCGGTCGTTTTTGTAGGCCGCTCGATCCGCGAGCGGCTCGGCGAAGACCGCTCGCGGAGCGAGCGGACTACATTACTGCCCCGGCGCAATCCAGTGACTCATCTGGGCGGTAGCCAGCCCGAGGCCGACGACGCACGCGGCCAGCATCAGCAGTTGCCCGCTGCGGCGGTACTTGGCGTTCACGTCGCGGACGATGAACCGCCGCTGCTCGATGCCGGCCTGGCAGTCGCGGCAGACCCGCAGCGGCACCCCCTTGCAGTGGGGCAGCCGACGGATGGCGGCCAGCATCACCGGGTTCGACTGGGTCTGGACCTCGACCAGGTAGGCGAACTGTTGGGCGAGGTCCATCTCGCGCCGGCAGAACCGGCAGGGCATCGCTGCGCTCATTCGAGAACTGTTACCCTTTCGTGCGGTCGGCTGTCAACCGGGGGTCGGGCCGGGCGGTAGCGGAGACGGCGACCGAGGCCCGGCCGGTCGTCGTCACAACCACGGGGAGGAGCGCCGCGGCCTCCGGCCCGGCGGCGTCGTGACCGTTTAGCAGACGTTTCGCAGCAGTTTAGCTCGCGCCGGCGGAAAGACAAGCCGGAGTTGCCCCGATGTGACCCTCGACGAGACTTCGGGTCTGCTGACATGGGCACCCGAGCGCCGCCCCCACGGTCAGCCCGACGGCGTCGGCCCAACTGGGGTGATTCACGCCAGGATGTCCGCGATCGGCTTGCCGCCCCGGGCGATGCCAACCGGCCGGCCGGTCCGGTCCGGCACCATCAACTCCGGGTCGATGCCCAGCGCCTCGTAAATCGTACTACAGATGTCCGCCGTGCTCACCGGCCGGTCCTTCACGTATGCCGCCTGCGCGTCGGAGGCGCCGTACACGGTCCCGCCGCGGACCCCGGCGCCGGCGAACACCACCGAGTAGCAGAACGTCCAGTGGTCCCGGCCGCCGTTCGCGTTAACCCGCGGAGTGCGGCCCATCTCGCTCATCACCACCACCAGCGTCTCGTCCAGGAGGCCCGTCCGGTCCAGGTCCTCCAGCAGCGCCGTGAACGTCCGGTCGAAATGAGGCAGCTTGTTGTCGCGGAGGATGCCGAAGTTGTTGGTGTGCGTATCCCAGGCGTCGTAGTCGATCGGGACGCGGTCCCAGAACAGGTCCCAGGTGACGTTGACGAACCGCACCCCCTCCTGCACCAGCCGGCGGGCGATCAGCGTGCTGTGGCCGAACAGGTGCCGGCCGTACCGGTCCACCAGCCGCGGGTCCTCCTTCGACAGGTCGAACGCGGCCCGCATCTTCGACGACGTGAGCATGTCGAACGCCCGCCGCTGGGTGCGGTCGTAGCTCGCCGCCGCCGACTCGGTCTCGCGGAGCCGGTCGTCGAGCTGGCCCAGCAGGCTCCGACGGGTGTTCAGCCGGTCGATGGTCAGGTCGGCGTCGAACGTGGTGTTCGGCAGCAGCGGCACCCCGCGGACGACGGCCGGCTTGCCGGGGCCGGGCTTCGTGCCGGAGTCGGCGTGGGGCTTGCATTCGGTGGTCAGCGCGTCGTACCGGTGGCCGAGGAACCCGCCGTACGGCCCGGCCCTGCGGAACGCCTGCCCCCACCCCAGCCAGCACGGCAGGTAGACGTAGTCCGGCATCTCGCCGCGGCCCCGCCTCAGCCACTCGCACACCGAACCCATGCTCGGCGGGTCGGTATCGCGCGGGTGCTGGTCGGGCATGAGCTGTTCGTGGCCGGTGTAGCTGGGCAGGCAGTTGTGGCAGCCGGCCTTGTGCGTCACCGAGCGCACGACCGCGGCCCGGTGCATCCACTTCGCCGTCAGCGGCAAGTGCTCGCAGACGCGGACGCCGGGCACGCCGGTGTCGATCGGCTTGAACTCGCCGCGGACCTCGGCCGGGGCGTCGGGCTTCAAGTCCCACATGTCCTGCGTCGCGGCGCCGCCGAGCAGGTAGAGGAGGATGACGCTCTTCGCCTTCCCCGGCCGGGCGTCGGCGGGCTTGCGGCTCTCGGCGGCGAGCAGTTGGGGCAGGGTGAACCCGCTTCCCAGCAGGGTGAGGGCGCCGGCGGTCAGAGTCTCGCGGCGGGTCAGGCCGTCGCAGCAGCGGCGCGGGCCGCCGAGCAGGCGGATCATTTCGGGCGCCCCCGGGCGGGTGGGAGGGGGGTGCAAGGCGGGATGCGACGACTGTAGCCCGCCGCGGGGACCGGATCAAGTGACAAAGCCCGTCCGTTGCAACGGACGGGCTTCGGCTCGCCATCCCGCGCTTACTCCTTCGCCAGCGAGAAGCAGGCGATCTCCTTGTCATTGCGGACGAAGATGCACTTCTCCGCGAATGCCGGGTGGCTCCAGACGTACTTCCGGCCGAACGTCGCCGCGGTCTGGTCGATCAGCTTCGCCTTGTCGATCTCCTTATACCCCTCGGGCGTCAGCCGGGCGATGATCAGGCTGCCCTGCTCGTTGAAGATGAAGAACCGGTCGCCGTTCTTGACCAGGAACGCCGTCCCGGCCCCGCCGCCCCCGAAGCTTTCCTCCAGCTCCTTCTCCAGCACCGGCTCGAAGGTGTACCACAGCCGCTTGCCGGTCTTCAGGTCCACCGCCCGGAGCATCCCCGATTGGTCCACCCCGTAGATAGTGTCGCCGTCGATGAACGGGGTCACGCTGATCGGATACAGCCCGGTGGTCTTGCCGTCCCCTTTCCAGAGTTCGGACGGGGTGCCTCCGCCGAGCTTCAGGGCGACCGCGATCCCGCCGCGGGCGGCCGCGAACAGCACGTCCCCGGACTCCCGCGGGGTCATGATCGACATGTCGTCCTGGGCGACCGGCTTGAGCGGCACCGACCACAGTTCCTTGCCGGTCTTCGGGTCGAACCCGGCGACCGCCTTCGGCCGGAAGTGGACCACCTGCGGGGCGCCGTTCACCTCGACAACCGCGGCCGGCGAATACCCGGGGAAGCCGCCCGGGCCGGCCGTCCACACCTCCTTGCCGGTGTCCGCGTCGAACGCCACCAGCAGGGTGCTCGCGCCGCCGACCGGGACGATCACCAGCCCCTCGTACACCAGCGGGTGCCCGGAGAACCCCCACAGCGGGGTCTTGGACTTGTAGTCGGCCTTGAAGTCCTTCGTCCAGACCACGGCCCCCGTCGCGGCGTCCAGGCAGTGCAGGTCGCCCATCGTGCCGAGGGTGTACACCTTCCCGCCAGCGACCGTCGGCGTGCAGCGCGGCCCAGACCCGTAGCTGACCTGGTACGGACAGTCGTACTCGTGCTTCCAGAGTTCCTTGCCGGTCTTCGCGTCCAGGCAGAGCAGGCGCTCCTTGCCGGGGGCGGCGGTCTTGACGTCGAAGTCGCTGGCCGGCTTCGCCCCGCCCTCGGTCGGCTTGCGGTCGAAGACGTACACCTTGCCGCCGGCCACCGCCGGGCCGGCGAACCCGCCGCCGATCGGGGCGGACCACAGTTTCTTCGGGCCGCCCTCGGGGAACTTCTCGACGATCCCGGTCTCCTTCCAGACGGCGTCGCGGTGCGGCCCCAACCACTGCGGCCAGTCGTCGGCGGCCGCGGCCGGGGCGAGGACCAGGGTGACGAGTACGGCGCGGGAGGACAAGGCCCGCATCATGTCTACCTCCGGGGAACGAATGACGGGACAGGCGCTGGGGATACCCCGGATGATATGAGGGGCTTACGCGCAAAGGACAAGCCCACCCGTGGCAACGGGTGGGCTTGGGGGACTTTACTCTCTGTCCCACAACTCGTCGGAAGTTCCGAGGTCGAACAAGTCCTCCCGGTCGCGCAGCTGGCACAGCCCCGGCTCCTCGCCCGGTGCCGTCGGATTGCGCGTCGGGTCGGTCCGCCCCTCGACGTGACCGTCCAGGAACAGCACGTTGGCCAGCCGCCCGGTCTGCCGGAAGTGGACGCTCGGCAACTTCCGCGACGGCGGCTCGGCGATCCCGACCTCGACGAGGTACGGCGTCCCTGGCCGGGTGCACGCCCCGTTGACGAACGCGACCGTCTGGCTGGTGCTCCGGACGTGGTACAGCTTCACCGGCCGCCAGACCGGGCCGCCCGGCGTCTCGGCCAGCGGGGCCAGGTAGCGCCAGTTGTACCCGTACCCGCCGGTGGCGCCGTCGAACGCCAGGTACACCTTGCCCGGCGCCTTGGCTGGGTTCTGCAGCGCCTTCTGGTTGTTCTCCAGGTACGGCATCAGGTGGCCGCGGGTCGGGTCGGCGGTCCGCGGCTCCGGGTCGGCCGGGTCGGTCTCGCCGAACCACCACCGGTCCTTGCCGGCCACGACCGTCCGGGCCGGCGGCAGGGTGCCGTCGCGGGCCGTGGCGTAGTTGTGGACGGCGATCCCGATCTGCTTGAGGTTGTTCTGGTCGGCCACCCGACGGGCGGCGGCACGGACCTTCTGGACGGCGGGCAGCAGCAGCCCGATCAGGGCCGCGATGATAGCGATCACCACCAATAACTCGATCAGCGTGAACCCGGAAGTATGCCCGCGGCGGGCCGCGGCGAACATGGGCCACTCCTCATACCGGACGACGGGATGATGGGCGATGGGGGCCATCGTACCATTCGCCGTCCGCTGATGCGAGTGGTAGGGGAGAATGACCAATGTCAGTGCCCTGGCGAACCCGGAGCGTCAGCGACGGGGTGCCGCCTACCCCGTCGCTGACGCTCCGGGTTCGCCAGTAGTCATTCCCCGGTGTACACCGCGTTGTCCGGCGACACGAACCCGAGGAGGTTCTTGCGCCGCTCGGCGACGAACGCCGCCGAGCAGAACGCCGGGTCGGGGACGGTATCCTCGAACCGGACGCTCTCGACGTGGCCGTCCAGGTACGCGGCGACGGCGATCTGTCCGGTGTGGCGGAAGTGGGCGAAGTTGAACCCGTAGAACCCCCACGGCTTGTCCGCCACCTGGTACTGGTTGAGCTTCGAGCCGGGGCCGCGCAGCGCCGTGCTCTCCTGGATCGCCGGGCCGGTCGTCAGGTACACCGCGTCGCAGAACGCCAGGGTGCGGTGCGTGGCCGGCACCCGCGAGAGCCGCTTGTCGGCCAGGTCGGCGTTGTAGGCGTAGCCGCCGGTGACGCCGCCGTAGGCCAGGGCGACCGGCGGCGTCTGGAGGACCGGGCACTTGGTCACCTTGGTGTTCGCCTCGTAGTACGGGCTGACGGTGCCGGTCGTCGGGTCCACCGACGTGACCCAGGTCACGGGGTCGGTGGTGGCCAGCCCGAACCAGTGCTGCGTCGGGTACGGCGGCACGTAGGACGCGGCCGTGTACACCGACGCCGGCGGGAACTTCTGGTGCGTTGACTCGTAGTTGTGCAGGGCGAGGACGAGTTGCTTCTGGTTGTTGCTGCACTGGATCCGGGCGGCGGCCTCGCGGACCTTCTGGACGGCGGGCAGCAGCAACCCGATCAGGACCGCGATGATCGCGATCACGACGAGCAACTCGATCAGCGTGAAGCCCACCCTGGGACCGCGGCCGTCCCGGCCGCTCTTGCTACCTCTGTCGGTAGCCTCTCGGGCAACCCAGACAGGTCTCCGTCGGGTGGAGCAAGAGCGGCCGAGACGGCCGCGGTCCCAGGACGCAGAGCGAACGAACGGGAACACGGGAGCCAGTACCTTTCTGCCGGGCCGGGCAAAGACGGTCTTCGGCCTGGCAGACGGTACGGGTGGCCGCGAGCGCGGCGCTTGGACAGGACCCGCCCGGGTGCTCGTGGCCGAAGCACCGGACCACACGTCCGAGGGCAGGTCTTCTGGCTTTCGGCTCGTAACGACTTCCGGGCGGCCTTCCCGCGGCGCGGGCCGCAGTGGCGAGGATGCCCAGGGTCTGGCCGATCACAGCGGCGGCCCCGCGCCGGATTCACACCGGCTTCCCTCTTCGCCCCGGCCCGCCAACGGGCAGCCCGGGGAACCGTCGGACCGACCCGTTGTAGAGCGCGGCGACTTGGCCGGCAACGGAATATTCATCCAACCTTAATACATATCTTGTTGTGTTCGGACAGGCGGCTCGTCATGATACGCGGAGTCAGGTCTTGCTTGGTGGTGCGCTCCGACTGCCCCTTCACTTCACGGAGTCCGTGCCATGTGTCGCCGCCGTGGGTTCACGCTGATCGAGCTGCTGGTGGTGATCGCGATCATTGCGATCCTGATCGGCCTCTTGCTGCCCGCCGTGCAGAAGGTCCGCGAGGCCGCCGCCCGGACCACCTGCTCGAACAACCTCAAGCAGCTCGCCCTCGGGCTGCACAACTACCACTCCGCGTACGAGAAGTTCCCGGCGGGGATCCGCAGGGACCAGGGGCCCGCGCCGCCGTCCACGAACAATTACAGGCTCAACGAGACCCCTCTCCGGCGGACCAACTGGACGATCGAGGTCCTGCCGTACATCGAGCAGGAAAACGTCCAGAAGAAGTGGAACTACACGAACTTCAACGCCAACCGCGGGGTGACCGGCGACCCGGCCACCTGTACTTGGCACGCGATCAAGACGTTCAACTGCCCGTCGGACCCCGCCCCCGCCGTCGATACCACCAGCGACGCGGCCGAAAGTCCACCCCGCCACTGGGGGCTCACCCGCTACGTCGCGAACGCCGGGCGGCGGAGCTACCGGCGGGCCGCCCAGACCAACGACGGGCCGTTCATCCACACCGTCGAGCGGAATATCGCCAGCATCAGCGACGGGACCTCGAACACGATCTTCCTGGGGGAGAGGTCAACCGTCGATCCGGTGTTCAGCTCGACCGGGGACAACCTGGTTTTTTGGGGCTGGTGGGCGTTCGGGGCTGAGGGTGACGTACTGGGCAGCGCCGCCGAACGGATCAACTGGAAGATGCCGGCCCCCGCCACCCAGGCGAACTACGACCTGCGGATCAACGTGTTCGGCAGCGGCCACACCGGCGGGGCCAACTTCGCCATGGGCGACGGGTCGGTCCGGTTCATCCGGGACAGCATGGACCTGGTGACCCTGGAGCGGGCGTGCATGTACGCGGACGGGCTGGTGGTCAGCCTGGATTGACGACTGCGGTCGGGCGAACTCCATACCCACGAATGACCACCATGCGCACAGCGAACGCCTGGCTTTCCCTGGCATGCCTCCTCGGCTGCACCCTGATCGCGGGGTGTTCGAACACCCCGCCGCTCGCCGAGGTCCGCGGGCGGGTGACGATAAACGGCAAGCCGATCAAGAACGTCCGCGTGGACTTCCACCCGGACCCGGACAAGGGCACCCGGGGGATCGGGTCCTCCGGCACCACCGACGCGGACGGCAACTTCACCCTGACGTACGGCGAGGGCAGCAAGCCCGGCGCGATCGTCGGCCACCATCGGGTGATCCTGACGGACCTGGACGTCTACGGGAACGTACTCGTCCTCCGTGGCGACTACCGCACCGAAGACCCCCGCGGCCCGAAGGAGACTCCCATCAGGACGCGGTTCTCGGACCTGTATTCGACCCTGAGCAAGACGCCGTTCACGGTGGAGGTGAAAGCCGGTATGGAGCCGGTCGCCTTCGACATCAAGAAGAAGTAGGCACGATCGCCGAGGGAACTCGACCCTTCCCTCCGGGCCGCGGGCGCGATACCCTTGCGGCCATGACCAACACCCTCTCCCGTCGCGCGGCGGCCGTCGGGGCCGCCGCGCTGCTCGCGCTCGGCTGCGCCCCGCGGCTAACCGCCGCGGACCGACCGCCGAACGTCGTCTTCATCCTCACCGACAACCACGGCGCCTGGACCCTCGGCTGCTACGGCAACAAGGACATCCGCACCCCGAACCTCGACCGCATGGCCAAGGAAGGCACGCTCTTCGAGCGCTCCTACAGCTCCAACGCCGTCTGCTCGCCGACGCGGGCGACCTACCTCACCGGGCTGATGCCGTCGCAGCACGGCGTCCACTCCTACCTCACCGCTGGCGGCGCCCAGATCGGACCGAAGGCGTACTGCACCATCGCCGAGTTCAAGACCCTGCCGGAAATCCTCAAGGACGCCGGCTACGTCTGCGGCCTCAGCGGCAAGTGGCACCTCGGCGGCAACCTCACGCCGCAGGAGGGGTTCACCAGTTGGGTCACGATGCCGCACGGTCACACCGCCACCTTCTACGGCGCGGAGGTGATCGAGGACGGCAAGGTAAGAAAAGAACCGGGCTACCTCACCGACTTCTGGACCGACCACGCCGTCCGCTTCATCGAGGCGAATAAGGCCAAACCGTTCTTCCTGTTCCTCGCGTACAACGGCCCCTACGGGCTGGGCGCGAGCCTCAACCACCCGGCCCGCAACCGCCACGCGGCGTACTACGCCGACAAGCAGCTGCCGTCGTTCCCGCGCGAGAAAATGCACCCCTGGCTGCACGCCAACAAGCAGTTCCTCAACAACGTCGGGGCCATGCGCCGCCTCGCCGCCGAGGTCAGCGGCGTCGATGACGGCGTCGGCCGGGTGATGGCGGCGCTCCAGAAGCACGGGCTGGACGAGAACACGCTGGTCGTCTGCACCGGCGATCAGGGATTGGCCGCCGGGCAGGGCGGGTTCTGGGGCATGGGCGACCACACCCGGCCGCTGACCGGCTACGACTGGACCATGCACGTCCCGCTGATCTGGCGCCACCCCGGCCGCATCCCTGCCGGCCAGCGCACCGACGTGCTCGTGAGCAACTACGACTTCCTGCCCTCCCTGCTCGACTACCTGGGGCTGAAGGAGAAACAGGCCAAGCAGCCGCCCTCGCCGGGCCGCAGCTACGCCGCCGTGCTCCGCGGCCAGCCGACGGAGTGGGACAACGTCATGTTCTTCGACTTCGAGAACGTGCGTTCGATCCGCACCGATCGCTGGAAGCTCATCACCCGCTTCCCCGACGGGCCGGACGAGTTGTACGACCTGACGGCGGACCCCGGCGAGCGCACCAACCTGATCGACCGGGCCGAGCACGCCGCCACAAGGAGTCAACTGCGGAAGCGGCTCGACGCCTTCTTCGCCCGGTACGCGGACCCGAAGTACGACCTGAGCCGCGGCGGCAAGTCGAAGGCGTCTCGGCTCGTCACCCCGAAGGCGAAGAAGAAGTGACCGTCACGCGGAGTGCAGAGCGGGATTCGGGTGGGTTTAGCTGGCCTTGAGTGTAGTAGGCACACTCCGT
>DASSAT010000589.1:0-4704 GCA_035699305.1 Fimbriiglobus sp.
AACGTCTCGGCGGAGCCTGCACCGCCCGACTGTGGCTCGGACCGTCTCCCGCCGCGGGCGATGGGCGTTCGTGGGCGAAGCTGGGCGACTTCGGCGTTCGACGGTACGAGTGTTCGGGTGTCGGCGACCGGTTCGGGTCGCCCCACCGGGGGCGAGACGGACGTGGGCGAAACGTCCGTCTCGAGCACCCCGGGTTGCGCTCCAAGGGCGATCGGAGCCTGTTCGGGGACTATCCGTCGTTATGCGGTCCCCGGGGCGAGGCGGACGGGGCGAAACGTCCGCCTCGAGCCCCAGGGGCGCTCCAAGGGCGATCGGAGCAAGGTCCGTCGTGTGCGATTAAGTTGGGCGTATGAGAGAAAAGGGAATAGCAGTTCGAGCGCCCGAACCGGGTTATTGAGCAGTTTTATTCCGTAACCCGTTGATAAATAGAGACTTATTCTCCGATTTTTGTTTGGAGTTGGCGATAAGTGGACCCCGACGACCTGTCGGACAACCGGACCACCCGTCCGAGAAGTCCGCAAACTCGGCATAACCGGGCGGAGGTGCCGCTGGCGCCGAGCAGTGATTTTTCTGGACGGCGTGACCGGCGACACGAAGATGAGTCTGGTGTCCGTCCATCCACACGGCGGGGACAGTCATGGCAATCGAACCGTTGGCGATCGGCGTCTGTAGCTGGTCGTTGCAGGTGAAAAGTGTTCCCGAGTTGAAGGGGTTCCTCGACCGCCTCGGGATCGACGTGGTGCAGATCGCCTGTGGCGACCCGCACCACGCCTCGTGGGACGAGGGGGACGGGATGCCGGCCGCGGCGCGGGCGGCCGGGTTTCGCATGTCGGGCGCGATGCTCGGGTTCCCGGGCGAGGACTACACGACCCCGCATACGATCGAGAAGACGGGCGGCTTCGGCGACCCGGCGACCCGGCCGGAGCGGCTGGAGCGGTTTCGGTGGGCGCTTCAGCGGACTAAGGAACTCGGGTTGTCGGACCTGATGCTACACGCCGGGTTCATCCCGGCAGTCGGCGACCCAGCCCGCAAGTCGTTCCTCGACACACTGGCGCAGGTGGCGGACCTGGCTGGCCGGGTGGGGGTCGTCGTGGCGTTCGAGACCGGTCAGGAGTCAAGCGCGCTGTTGCGGCGAACGCTCGACGACCTGAAGGCGCCGAACCTGAAGGTGAACTTCGACCCGGCGAACATGCTCCTTTACGACAAGGACGACCCGATCAAGTCCGTCGAGTTGCTTGCCCCGGACATCCGCAGTGTCCACGTCAAGGACGCGAACCGGCCGACGGTGAAGGGCCAGTGGGGTGAGGAGGTGCCGCTGGGCCATGGGCAGACGAACACGAAGTTGTTCGTGCGGACGCTCAAGAAGGTCGGCTACCGCGGTCCGCTGTGCATCGAGCGCGAGGTCGGCGGACAGGAGGACCGTTACCGCGACATCGAGCATGGAGTGCGGTTCCTACGGGAGTGCCTGGCCGAGACGTAAGCATGGGTGGCGAAACGGCGATCGACGTATTGTCCGTCCCGTCGGCGGGTGATAAGATTCGTCGGGCGGTCGCGGGATAATGCGTGATCGACTGGAGAGGTGGCTGAGTGGTCGATAGCGCCGCTTTGCTAAAGCGGTGGCCGGGTAAAACTGGCCCGCGGGTTCGAATCCCGCCCTCTCCGCTCTCGGGAGTCCTCGCCGGCTCTTGACCCCCCTCAGACCCCTGGATTTCCAGGGGTTTTTTGTTGTCCGGGCGCGATCGCCCGCTCGCGCCGGACTCCGGCCAGTGCCAGCCGGTCGATGTAGTGTCGGAGTGACTGTGGACCCGGTCCGACGGGCGGCCGCACACCGGGCACGTGGCGGTCGGCGCGGTGCAGGTGAGGGCGGTGGCGATCAGGCCCGGAGTGATGGCGACATCGGTGACGGGGAGGAAGTCGGCCGGGGACATGACGGGGCAGCCTGCGCGGACCGGGCGCTGAGTCCGGTCACTCTACCCTCGGCACCTCATCAGTATCGAGGAAGGCTAGGCCGAGGGCGGTCAGTTCTTCGCGGAGGCGGTCCAGCCGCCACCGGCGGACGGCCCGCTCGCCGTCGATCAACACGGTCAAGAGCCGCCCGTCCGTGCTCACGGCGACCTTTCGGACTCCCCCGCCGGCCCGCAGGGTGAGGACCAACCGGCCGGCGGCGTCCCACAGCTTGATCGTCCGGTCGGCCGACCCGGTTACGAACCACCCGCCGGGGCCGTACGCCACCGACCACACCGCGTCCCGGTGGGCGTCGGGCAGGACCGTCCGGCCCCCGTCGGCCACGCCCAGCACGACCACCTCGCCCCGCTCCCCGCCGACGAGGACGCGGCCCTCGTCCGGCGACAGGGCCAGGGACGTGACGGCCGAGTCGAACACCTGCCGCGGCGGCGGTGTCGGGCCACCGGTGGGGAGCAGGAACACGCGGCCGTCCCGCCGGCCGACGGCGGATACCCGCCGGCCCGGGGCGATGGCCCGGAACACCGCCCCGGCGTCCCGGGCCTCCGCGTCGTTCGCCAGCGGGCACTTCTCCTCCCGCCACCCCGGCAGCCTCCAGATGCGGACGCAGTGCGCGGCTGCCGCCCACAGCCGTCCGTCCGGGGCGAACCGCAGGTCGGACACCTCCTCACATTCCACCGACGTGCCGTCACTGTGCTCGATCCGGTCGCACTCACCAGCCCGGGCCGCATTGCTGGTTTCGGTGGTGAATGCGAACCCCAGCCTATCGGGTGAGAAGTCGGCCGCAGGGGCCCAGCCCCTGCCGTGCGGGAAGGCTCGGCGGCCGATGAGTGTGGGGGTCCGTTCGGGGGGGACCGCCCAGGTGGATAGCTCCACGACTCCGAAGGCGTCGCCGTGGAGCACGGCCAGGGCGAGGCCGTCCGGGCGGACGGCGACCGAAGAGGCGTACCAGCGCGGCCCGACCGCCAGCGTCTCCCGCACCCGCCCGGCGACCTCGTACACCACTGCTCGCTCGTGTTCGGTCACGACGAGGTGCCGGCCGTCGGGGGCGAACGCGAGCCGCAGGCTGCCCTTGTCCGTGTCGTCGCCCTTACCCACGAGGAGGTCGGTGGCCAACTCTCCGCTCGCCACGTCCCACATCTTGACCCGCCGCTCGTGCTCCTCGCTGGTGGCCAGCAGGGCATCGTCCGGGGAGAACCCGATGTGGTCGATGCTCAGGCGCTCGGATCGGCCGGCGGTTCGCAGTGGCCGGTGCCACGCTCCCGGGTCAGTGGCGACCAGGCTGAGGACGTTGCCCGGTATGACGGCCCCGGCTGCCAATCGCCCGTCCCGGGTGACTGCGAATAAGTTCCAGAATGTCACTCCGAGTGACCCGGCGTCGCTCCCGCTCCTGTCGAATCGGTAGAGTTCCCCGGTACCGCTCCGTACCGTGGTCCGCGGCCCACCCAGCACCGGTGTGCCGCTGGGGATTACGTGGTCTCGTCGCGGGCCGGCGGGTCGCCAGCCGGCCCGCATGTCCCACGCGCGGGTGGAGTCCTTGCAAGAGGAGTACAGCGTGCCGCCGTCGGCCGCGAAGGCGAGGACCATCACCCACACCCGCCGCGGGTCGGAGTGGTCGTCGGTGTGGGCAGTCCAGACGACTGGCTTGGGGTCGAGCGAATCCAGGTCCCAACGGGCGAGTTGGCCGCCGCGGGTGCCGGCCACTAGCCACCGTCCGTCCGGGCTGAACGCCACCGACCGGCACCCGTCGGGCCGGTCCGTCCGGTTTGACCACTTCGGGTCGATCGGGAAGGTCAGCTCCCGGAGCTGTCGCCCGGTCGCCGCCTCGTACAGCCGCACCACTCCCTTTCCATCGGCCTGAGTCTGCCAGCCGCACAGCGCCAGCGTCGCGCCGTCCGGGGAGTAGGCGGGGGCATACGCCTTGAATCCCTCGGCCAACGTGCGGACCGGGCGGAGATCGATCGCGGCCAGGGCGGCGGCGGCCTCGGACCGCAGGTCGGGAAGGTGCTGGGAAGCGGGTGTCAGCCGGGCGAGGATGCGGATGTCGGCGAGGCTGGCGTCAATCCACCCGGGCGGCTGCTCCAGCCGCCGCACCCGCACCCGCTCCAGCGACGCGAAGAACTCCCGGGTGCCGGCCAACTCGCGGTCCCGGGCGGCGTCCAGTTCGGCCTGCTGCCGGCCCAGCGCCTCCTCCTCCAACCGCAGGGAATACCATGCCGCGACGGCGGGCACAGCACACACCGCCAGCGCCGCGACGGCCACCAGCGCCGCCATGACCGGCCGGCGACGGACGGCCCGCCACAGATGCGTGACCGACCCGACCGGGCGGGCAGCGGTATGCCGCCCAATCAGGAACCGGGCCAGGTCGTCGGCCAGGGCGGCGGCTGACGGGTAGCGGTTCGCCGGGTCCTTCTCCAGGCACTTCAGGCAGACCGCCTCCAGGTCCCGCGCGACCAGCGGGTTCGCCTGCCGCAGCGGGGCCGGGTCCTCGTCCCGCACCCGGGCGGTAGCCGGCGCCGTCTCCGTCCCGCCGACCGGCGGCCGCCCGGTCAGGGCGAAGTACAGCACGCACCCCAGCCCGTACACGTCGGTGGCGACCGTCGCCGGCTTCCCGGCCGCCTGCTCCGGCGACATGTACACCGGCGTGCCCAGGAGCTGCCAGGTCCGGGTCAGGTCGGCCAGCCGGTCGGCCAGCTTGGCCAGGCCGAAGTCCGAGACTTGGGCCCGACCCTCCTCGTCGAA
>DASSAT010000590.1:0-6075 GCA_035699305.1 Fimbriiglobus sp.
GAGCGCGGCCGTCTCGGCCGCGCGTGCCGGACTCGCCAGGAGCTGACGGCGATTCGCAATCGCCCACGACCGATGGAGCAAGAGCGGCCGAGACGGCCGCGCTCCCAGGGGTCATCGATCCCCGCGCCAACTCCTCGTCGCTCACCTGGAACAGCTCGTCCTCGAAACTCATCTCCTTCGCCAAGAGCCGGAACACCTCCGTGTTCGGCTTCGCCTCGGCTAGCGGGGCGATCGCGGGCCGGTTCACTTGGACGTACAGGTGCCCGTAGCTGGCGTGGATGTCGAAGTGCTCCAGCTGCGTCGTCGCTGGCAACACGATGTCCGCGTAGTCGGCGGTGTCGGTCGGGAACTGGTCGTGGACGACGGTGAATAGGTCCTCCCGCATCAGCCCGCGAATCACCTTCGACTGGTCCGGGCAGACCGTGGCCGGGTTGGAGTTGTACACGAACAGCGCCCGCACCGGCGGGCCGGGGAGTTCGCCGTGGAGCGCCTCCGCGAGCTGGACCATGTTCACGGTCCGCGTGCCCGGCGGAATCAGGTCCGGCCGCTCCAGGTAGGCGCCGTCGAAGGGAAATAGTTTGCTAGTGCTCAGCAGCGCCCCGCCGCCTGGATACCGCCAGTCGCCAGTGACGGCCGGCAGACAGCAGATGGTACGGACCGCCATCCCGCCGCCGCCGTGGCGCTGGAGGCCGTAGTTGAGCCGGATCAGCGCCGGCCCGCCGAACAGCTCCCGCGCCCGGCCAAACTCCCCCGCGAACTGCTCGATTTCCTCGACCGACAGCCCGGTGATGTGGGACACCTTGGCCGGCGGATACTCCGCGAGGACTCGCTCGCGTAGTTCCGTCCCACCGAGGCAGTACCGATCGAGGTAGTCCTGGTCCTGCAAGCCTTCGCGGAAGAGGACGTGCATCACGCCGAGCGCCAGGGCCGCGTCAGTCCCGGGGCGGATCGGCAGCCACCAGTCGGAGCGAGCCGCGGTGCGGCTGCGGTGAGGGTCTATGGTGACGATCCGCGCCCCGCGCTTGCGGGCCTGGTGCTCGACCGCCCAGAAGTGGCTGTTGGTAACGGAGGTGTTCGACCCCCAGTTGACGATGTACCGCGCGTGGACCGCCGCCTCCGGGTCAATCGCCGCCCGGGTGCCCAGCGTTACGTCGCAGCCGGCCGCCCCGGCGGAGGCACAGATGGTCCGGTCCAAGAGCGACGCCCCGAGCCGGTGGAAGAACCTCCGGTCCAGACTGCCGTACTGGAGCTTGCCCATCGTCCCCGCGTAGGAGTACGGCAGGATCGCCTGCGGCCCGTCCGCCGAGGCCGCGATCTCGCGGAACTTCGCCGCGATGGCGCGGACCGCCTCCCGCCAGCTGATCCGCTCGAACCGCCCCTCCCCCTTCCGGCCGACCCGCCGCAGCGGGTGCGTCAACCGGTCCGGGTGGTAGACCCGGTCGAGGTAGTGGTTGACCTTCTGACAGAGGAACCCGCGGGTGAACGGGTGGTCCTTGTCGCCGCGAAGGTCCACGGCCCGGCCGGTCGTGTCGTCAACGGTGACGACCAGGCCACAAGTGTCGGGACAGTCGTGGGGGCAAACCGCCCGGACTGTGACGAGTGGGGTTTTCACGGGGGTTACTCATATTCCGCGAGTACTAAGGATACTCGCGCTGGGTCAAATTCCGCCGATTTTTCATGAGGCAACTCTTGCAGTCGAGGGCCAACGTTCTCATGATTATGGATTACCGACTTGCGCCCAGCAACGCACGGTCTGACGGACCTCCCGGATTGGGGTCGGGACTATGCCAGCACCCGCCAACACAACGGAATTCCTGGAGGTGGTCCGCAAGAGCGGACTGGTCCCAGACGACCAGCTCCGGTCCGAACTCGCGCACCTGCGGACTATCATCGACGTTCCGCAGTCGATCGACCAGCTCGCCGCCGTCATGGTCCGGGACGGCCTCCTGACCCGGTTCCAGGCCAAGCAGATCAAGGTCGGCCGCTACAAGCGGTTCGAGATCGCCGGCAAGTACCGGCTGCTGGAGCTGCTCGGGGTCGGCGGGATGGGGGCGGTGTACCTGTGCGAGCATGTGTTCATGAAGCGGCTGGTGGCGATCAAGGTGCTGCCGACCGAGAAGATGCGCGAGCAGTCGGCGGTGATGCGGTTCTACCGCGAGGCCCGCGCCGTCGCCGCCCTGGACCACCCGAACATCGTTCGCGCCCACGACATCGACAAGTCCGACGGGCTGCACTTCCTGGTCATGGAGTACGTGGACGGAGCCAGCCTCCAGGAGGTGGTCGCCCGGCACGGCCCGCTCGACCCGGCGCGGGCGGCCCACTACGCCGCCCAGGCCGCCCACGGACTGCACCACGCCCACCAGTTGGGCATGGTCCACCGCGACATCAAGCCCGGCAACCTGCTGCTGGAGCGGACCGGGGTGGTGAAGCTCCTCGACATGGGGCTGGCCCGGTTCTTCGACCAGACGCACGACAACCTGACCGAGAAGTTCGACAACAAGTGCGTACTCGGCACGGCCGACTACCTCGCCCCGGAGCAGGCAGTCTCGAACGTCGTGGACATCCGGGCGGACATCTACGCCCTGGGCGGCAGCCTGTACTTCTTCCTGACCGGCCAGTCCCCCTTCCCCGACGGAACCATCGCCGCCAAGCTGATGGCCCACCAGAGCCGGGAGCCGCGGCCAGTCACGGCCTTCCGCTCCGATGTGCCGCCCGAGCTGCTGGCCGTCCTCGGCAAGATGATGCGGAAGCACCCGGCCGACCGCTACCAGACCCCGGCCGAACTCTACGACGCGCTGGCCCCGTGGGCGGCTCTGCCGCTCCCGCCGCCGCCTACCCACGAGATGCCCGAGTTGTGCCCGGCGGTGCTGGCCCTGACCGGCCATGCCGTTGAAAAGGCCCGGTCCGGTCCTGCCCGGCTGGTCGTCGGCACCGGGTCGGACCTGAACCTGTTCCGCGGCCCCGGGTCGTCGGGAGTGGTCGATCCGGCCCGCCCGCACGAGGGCACCCGGGGGTCGCACCCGCTCTACCCGACCGCCTCCGCGTCCGGCGCCCCGACCCAGCCGCTCGGCCCGATCCCGGCCGCCGCGACCGGCGACAGTACCGTGCCGTTCCGCCCCCACCCTGAGTCGTCGGCCGACACCTTGCACCACTGGCGACCGGCCGGCCCGCGCGGCTGGGCGCTGACCGGGTTGGTCGCCCTCGCGGCGGCCGTGGCTGCGGGGACGCTGGTGTTCGTGTTGGGCGGGTAGGCCCGCCTCAATTCGCCGCCGCGACCCCCGCCTGGGGCGTGTTCGCGGACTCGCGGTCTGGTACAATCGACCGCAGTCATACCCCGTGCGTTATTCCTAGCCGAGACGCGATCGGGCCGGATGTCCATCGCCCGCCGGAGACCCGCGATGCCCGCACCCGCGACCGCGGACGAATTCCTCGACCTGATACAGAAGAGCGGGGTAGCGGAGGATTCGCGGCTCAAGGCTCACCTGCTTCGGCTGTCCGAGAAGTCCGGGGTGCCGGCCGATCCGAGCAAGCTGGCTGGCGTCCTCGTCCGCGACGGGCTGCTGACGTACTTCCAGGCCGACCAACTCCTCCAGGGCAAGTGGAAGCGGTTCTTCATCGGCAAGTACAAGGTGCTGGAGCGGATCGGCGTCGGCGGCATGGGCCACGTCTACCTCTGCGAGCACAAGCTGATGCGCCGCCGGGTGGCGGTCAAGGTGCTGCCCGCCGCCAAGGCCGCCGACCCGTCCAGCCTGGAGCGGTTCTACCGCGAGGCCCGCGCCGTCGCCGCCCTGGACCACCCCAACATCGTCCACGCCTACGACGTGGACCAGGACAACAACCTGCACTTCCTGGTCATGGAGTACGTGGACGGGATCAACCTCCACGACCTGGTCAAGAAGTTCGGACCGCTCGACGTGACCCGGGCGTGCCACTACGTCTATGGCGCCGCGGTCGGCCTCCAGCACGCCTTCGAACTGGGCCTGGTGCACCGCGACATCAAGCCCGGCAACGTCCTCGTGGACCGGTCCGGGGTGGTGAAGGTCCTCGACATGGGGCTGGCCCGGTTCTTCAACGACGACGAGGACGCGCTGACCAAGAAGTACGACGAGAACATCCTCGGCACCGCCGACTACCTGGCCCCCGAGCAGGCGATCGACAGCCATTCGGTGGACATCCGGGCGGACATCTACGGGCTGGGCGGGACGTTCTTCTACCTGCTGTCCGGCCAGCCGCCCTTCCCGGAGGGGACGATCGCCCAGAAGCTGCTCTGGCACCAGACGCGGGAGCCGGCCGAGCTGCGGTCGCTGCGGCCGGAGGTGCCGGCCGAGCTGGCGGCGGTGGTGGCGAAGATGATGGCGAAGGACGCGGCCGACCGCTACCAGACGCCGGCCGAGGTGATGGCCGCGCTGGCCGGCCGGGTGCAGTCGCCGATCGCCCCGCCGGACGAGAAGGAGATGCCACAGCTCTCCCCCGCGGCGGTCGGGACCGGGACCGTGGCGAACCCGCCCCGCGGCTTCTCCGGCCCGCCGACGGTCGTCTCCGGGCCGACCACGGTCAGCGTCGCCGGCGCGCCGCCGGAGGCCGGGCCAAGCAGGGCGGCCGACGGGGTAGCCCCGCGGCCCGCGGTCCCGGCCCCCACGCCCGCGACGGGCATCCCGCCAGCCGCCCGGGCGCCGGTCGCGCCCCGCCGGGCGCGGCTCCGGGCTGCGCCCGACCCGGCTTCCGCGGACGTCTGGGCGGCACTGACGGCCGAGACCAGCCCCACGTTGAAGGGCGACACCGACCGCAACCGGCGCCTCCCGGACGGCGCCGCCGAGCCGCCGCGCCGCCGACGGCGCGTGGTCCTGTTCGCGGTCGTCGGCGCGGTGCTGGCGCTGGGCCTGCTGGTCGGCGGAGTGGCGGTCTACCGGCAATTCGTCAAACCGCCGCCGCCCCCCGGGCAGACCGCCGACGGGCCGAAGACGTGGTACGTCTCGACCCGGGGCGGGCCGGACCCGGACCGGACCTTGCCGAGCCTCGTGGCCGCGCTCGACCGGGCTGGGCCGGGGGACACCGTCCTGATCCTGGACGACCGGATCGAGGATCCGGCCCCGGTCCGGGTATCGCGGCAGGCCGGGGTGGCGAAGGGGGTGCGGGTCGAGGCCGGGACGCCCGCGAAGAAGGTCGTCTGGGCGCCGCGGGAGTTGGCCCACGACCACGGCCTCATCGAGATCGCCGACATTGAGGACTTCACCCTGAGCGGACTGGAACTTGATCTGGACGGCCGGGTGGATCACGGCGTCGTGGTATCCCGGTCGTGCCCGGGGCTGACGCTCAAGGGCGTGACCGTCCTCCATCCCGCGGCCACGGGGTTCCGGTTCGTGGCGGCCGTCGGCGAGGCCGGGCGGCCGATCCGCGTGAGCGGGTGCCGGGTGGTGGCCAAGGCGCGGATCGGGTCGGCCGTCGAGTTGACCAACGGGACGCATGACGTGGTCATCGAGGACAGCCGGCTGGAAGGGCCGGGCGGGGCCGCGGTGAAGGTGGACGGCACGGCCGCGGGCGAGGTCCGCAACAACCGCGTGTACAACTTCGAGCGCGGCGTCTACCTGGCCGGCGACCCGACCGACCCGGCCGCGATCGACCTGACGGTCGGCGGCAACACCTTCCACACGGTCACGACTGGCCTCGACATCCAGCCGCTGTCCGCCGCGCTGCGGCGCCTGTCCCTGACGCGCAACTACTTCGCCCACACCAAGGAGATCGCCAGTTCCCCGGTCGGCGTCGTCATCGGGTTACAGGCGGCCGAGAACGCCCGGGACGGTTCGAGCAAGGAGGGCAACCTGCCGACCAACTCCGCCGTGGTCCACTTCGGGTTGAATACAAACACTCGCAACGACGCCCTGTTCCTCCGCCCGTCCGTGGGGAAGCCCGGCCCGGTCGGCCCGAACAACGTCCCGGTCGGCGCCCGCTAGCGCGACTTGCCGTGCCCGGCGACGGTGAATCTCGTAGGTCGGGTCGAGTCTTCGAGGCCCGACGTTTTCCTCCCCTCGCCCCGCTGAGGAGAGGGGCCGGGGGTGAGGGGTGGATTGGTTCCCT